>JAFAQW010000012.1 GCA_019245995.1 Vulcanimicrobiota bacterium
CGTACTGATAGACGTAGGTTCCGGGAGTCTGGCCGATGGGCACCAGATCGAAGCCGTTCATTGCGCCGTTGTTGTAGTCGCGGAGCCAGTACGGATAACCGTTATGCGGAGAGATCGCGCTTTCGAGACTGGCCTTGCGCAGTTGCCGCACGCCGTCGTGCGTCTTACCGATTCGCGTCCCGTCCGCGCCGGGAAAAGTAGCGAAGAGGTTGTCGAACGTGCGGTTCTCTTGCACGACGATCACGATGTGCGTGAAATACTTGCCCTTTTTCGCCGGAGGCAGCGGAGGCAATCCTGACGAGGAGGATCCCGGAAGCGCGCCGCCGCTACCCCCACCGCATCCTGCCGCGACGGCGGCCGCGATGGAAAGGGCCGCGATCAGCGACGCACGTTTTCTCATTCGACTGCTCCATTTCCACGTTCGATCTCGGCGCGCATTTGAATCCACCCCCGAAAGTTGGCATGGCAGTGCTCGTCGGCCGCAGGCGTCGCCACGTGCTCGAAGGGGCTCAGATGCCGGTCTTCGCGCAATCGATCGCAGAGCTGGAGATCTTTTTCGAGCTCGCGTTTCCCGTCGTGCGTCAAGTACGACACGCGCGCGCAGCGCGCGGCGGAGATGCGCTTGCGGTCCTCCAGGGCGAGCTCGGCTTCGTCCGGCTGGAGCAGCGGCGTGTGCCATTCGCCGTGCCTGACGCCCCGCGGCCGGCTCGACGCCATGGCTTCGCGCATCGCGATCGCTGCAGCGCGAATCTCCGGTTGAGCGTTGGCGGCGCTGCGCAGCTCGAAAAAGTTTTGCCACTCGGTCGCCGTCACGATCACGGTATGCCACAGAAACGGCTCCAAAATGCGATTGAGCTCTTGTTTGTGGACCTTGAGGTCCAGCAGCCGCCGCGCATGCCGCACGGCGTCATCCCTCGCGCTCAGCCAGACGCGCATCGCCGCGGCCGCTTCGCCGTCCGACAGAACGTCGCTCGCCGACATCCCGGCCTTGTTACGCCCCCATTCCAATGGCAGGGCGGGTTCGCGTTCGACGCGTTCGATCAGCTTCGTCGTCGGCACTGCACGGCTGCTTGCGCTATTTCGGGAGTTGTGGACGATGAAGCCATCGGCGACGAAGTTGTGGAACGGTCCGGCGACTTCCAGATCGTACGTGTCCCGTTCGCCCGCAAACGCGATGGAGTCGAACTCGACGAAGTGCCGGAATACGGCGCGCTGGCGGCTGGGCCCGTCGGCGACGCCGGCCGTATCGACTCGGCCCTTCGCCTGCGTGCACGCTACGATTCCGTTGACCGCAAAACGGGTGGGGCGCTTCCAGCCGGCAACCTCTTTCGCGCTCGAGGATAGGCCGGCGGCCTGCTCCAGCGTCTGCCATCCCTCGCTGGTCATGAACCGGTGATGCTTCGTTGCGACGATGCTCTGGCCGTTGCGCAGCGTCACTCGAAAGACCGGTTTGCGACCCGAGAAGACGGCGTCCACGACGTGCGTCCGATATATTTCCCCGGTCACTTCGTCGCAGGAGCCTAGTCGCAGTGCCCGCAGAGTGGCCGCCGCGCCGTCATGCCAGCCATCGTGAAAGTCGCGCAGCGTCGTGGCATGGTGCCCGGGCGGCGATTGCGCTGCCGTAGCGGACGATTCAAAGGAGAGCGTCGTGTCGCCATCGAGGCAGAACTGTCGATGCGTGTTGAATTCGGCGAGGACGAACCGGGGAAACGTTACCTCGAGCGTGGTGAGCCGGACTCCGCTCGGAGCGACGGAGTCCAGCAGCACGCGTGCAGCGTAGCCCACGCCGGTGGCGTTAGCGCTTAGCCGCGATAACGCAGAAACGCCGGGACGTCGATATCGTCCATCGTGACCGGAGCGACCGCATCGAGGCGGCCGGTGTCGAAACCGAAGCCAGCCTGCGCGCTGCGGTGAGTCCGGCGCGACCCGAATCCCGCCGCCAAAACCGTCACGCGAACCTTGCCCGACATCGCCGGATCGATCGATGCGCCGAAGATGATCTGCGCCTCAGGGTCCACTGCGCGGCTGATCATTTCGGCAGCCTCGTTCACTTCATACATCGCCATGTCGGGACCGCCCGTAATGTTGAAGATGACGCCGTGCGCGCCTTCGACGGTGGTCTCGAGCAAGG
>JAFAQW010000022.1 GCA_019245995.1 Vulcanimicrobiota bacterium
GGATGGCGTTGTCGTAGGACTTGCTCATCTTGCGACCGTCGATGCCGGGGACCTCCGCAAACTCCGAGAGCGTGGGATGCGGTTCGATCAAGATCTCGCGTCCCGCGCCGTAGAGGTAGTTGAATCGCCGAACGATCTCGCGCGCCAGCTCCAAATGCGCGAGCTGATCGCGGCCGACCGGTACGTATTGACCGCGGACGATCGCGATGTCGCAAAGCTGCAGCAAAGGGTAGCCCAAAAATCCATAGGTCGCGATGCGCTGTCCGAGCGCCTCAATCTGTCCTTTGTAGGTCGGCACGCGTTCCAGCCACGAGACGGGCGTGATCATCGAGAGCAGCGTATGGAGCTCCGCGATCTCCGGCACGGCGGATTGCAAGAAGATCGTCGAACGCTGCGGGTCGACGCCGGCCGCAAGCCACGCCGCGACCATCGCGTTGCGCGCCTCGCGAACCTTGGCCGCATCTTCGAACTCCGTGGTGTACGCGTGCAGGTCGGCAATTTCGAAAAACGCATCGGCCGTTTCGGAATAGCCGGCCCATTGGGTTAGCACGCCGACGAGGTGGCCGAGGTGTAGCGGCCCGGTCGGACGCATCCCGGAAAGCACGCGCGGTCGCGTGGCGGAGGACGTCAGTGACACGGACGAATGGTAAACGACATCACGGCCGCGCGCAAATGCTAGTGTTTGGCGATTTGCGCGCGCACGTACGCGCGGGCCGACAGGACCGCCTCCACCACCGGCTTTCCGGCGGCGATTTCGCATGCCACCGCCATCGCGAGCGTGCAGCCCGTGCCGTGCATCCTTCCGGCGATTCGGGCTTCCGCCAACAGCTCGACGCCATTCGCGGTCGCGAGCGCGTCGGTCGGGTCCCCCTCGAGATGGCCACCCTTGAGCAGAACCGCGAGGCAGCCTCGCGCGTGCAGCGCGGCGGCCGCGCGCGCAATCGAATCACGGGCGATCGCGGCGCCGCCCAACAACTCTTGGGCTTCGCCGACGTTCGGGGTGAGGATCACGTTTGGCAGGGCGCCGAGCCGGTGCCGGTACCCCAGACGCGCTCCCTCCTGCACCAGCACTCCGCCGCGGCTCGCCGCGAATGCAGGATCTACGACGCTAGGTAGTTGCGGGTGTTGGCCCAACGCGTCCGCCACGACGGTCACGGCGTCGGCGCTTGGGAGGGCGCCGATGCGTGCCGCCGCGGCGGAGTCCCAGGGCAGCGCCGCAACTTGCGCCGCGAAGACCTCCGCGTCCACGGGCTGCAGCGCCGTCAGGCCGTGGGGTCCCTGCGCGCTAACCGCCGCGACGGCGGTAAACACGCGAACGCCGAAGTCGCAGCCAACGACGAGGTCGCGTCCCGTTCCGGCGACGTTCCAGGGATGCGTCGTGCCGACCGAAAGAACGATCGCCGCCACGATACGCTAGCTCGCCGCATTCCAACGCGCGATCAAGTCGCGAGCCGCCGCACCGGCATCGGGCGCCGCCGCTACGGCGCCGATGACGGCGGCCATCGCAACCCCGGCGGCGCGCACCTCGGCCAGCCTCGCGGCGGAGATCCCGCCGATCGCGGCGACGGGCGCGCGTGAGCGTTGCGTCAGCGAACGCAGGCCGTCGATCCCGATCGGCGGTCCGGCATCGCTCTTCGATGCGGTCGCGTAGACGGAACCGATGCCGACGTAGTCGACGCCGCCGGAGTTCGCGCGTTGCACTTCGTCGCTCGTGCCGCACGAAAGTCCGATCAGGGCGTACGGCAGTTCGGCGCGCACGCCGGCCACGTCGTCGAATCCCTCGTCGCCCGGACCGAGGTGAACGCCGTCGCAATGGAAGTCGCGCGCCGCCTGCCAGTCGTCGTTGAAGATCAACAGCGCGCCGTGCGCGGAGGTGAGCCGCCGCAGCTCGCGCACGTGCGCTGCGTCGACTCCTCGTTTCGCGCGGTATTGCAACAGGCGAACCCCCGCGCGCAGCACGCCGGCAGCGCGGTCCACAATTGCCGGCTCCTCGTTGAAGATCACGTAGATGCCCCGGAGCAGCGCGCCCCGCGCCGTCACCGGGGAGGCCGCATGCGCTGCCACGTGGCAACGTTCGCGATCAAGTAGGCGATGAAGACCACGCCCACCGCGATCGCCAACGCCGGTTTGTGGCGACTGAGCGACATCGGCACGAGCAACGCGAAACAGAGCACGGCGGCCATGGCCAGCGTGAACAGGCGCGAGAGCGGAACGAACATCTTTACGGCGCTATTCGTCTAAGAGCAAGTCGCCTATGCGCAACAGCTCCGCGTCGTTTGCGAAGCGCAACTCGATGCGGCCGCCGCGACCGGTTCGAACGAGCGTCACGGCCGTCGCGAACTTGTCGCGTAGCCGCGCCTCGAAGTCGCGTTCCTCGGAAGAGAGGCCGGTGCGCTGGGGTGCCCGTCGTCGCTGCGCGCCGGAGGCCGCGAGACGCTCGAGCTGGCGCACGTTGAGGCCCTCTCGAACGGTGCGCTCCGCGAGCATCGTACGGGCGTCGGGCGATGCTCCCAGCAGCGCGCGCGCGTGGCCGGCGGAGAGCCGGCCGTCCGACAGCATGGACTTGATCGCATCCGGCAGCCCCAACAACCGCAGCGCGTTGGCGACGGCCGGTCGGCTCTTCCCCAGGCGGCGCGCGAGATCGTCTTGCGTGAGCCCGTACTCTTCGACGAGATGCGCGAAACCGGCGGCCTCTTCGAGCGGATTGAGGTCCTCGCGCTGCAAGTTTTCCACGATCGCCAACTCCAGCGTTTGACGATCGTCGCTGTCGCGAACGATCGCTGAAATCGTCGCGTGCAACAGCGCCGCGCACGCGCGCCATCGCCGCTCGCCGGCGATCAACTCGTACCGGTCGCCGCGGCGGCGCACGATGACGGGTACCAAGACGCCGTACTCCGCGATCGACGCCTTCAGCTCGTCGAGCGCCCCGTCTTGAAAATTTTTGCGCGGTTGAAACGGGTTCGGGCGAATTTCGCCGAGCGGAATGTCGCGCACCACCTCGTGCGCGGCCGCGACCGGCACGGCGCTCTCGCCAAGCAGCGCCGCTAGACCGCGCCCCAGACCGCGCTTACGGTCGCTCATGCGGATGCGCGAGCGGGTTCGAGCAACTCGCGCGCGACCGCCAAGTAGGCCTGCGCGCCGCGGCTCTTCACGTCGAAGAGAATCACCGGTTTGCCGAACGACGGCGCCTCGGACAGCCGAATGTTGCGCGGAATTTGCGTCTTGAAGATTTGCTGCGGAAAGTATCGCTCGAGCTCGCGGATGACTTCCATAGCGAGGCGCGTTCGTCCGTCGAACATCGTGACCAACACGCCGCTGACGTGCAACTTTGGATTCAGCGCGTCGCGGACGCGCCAAATCACGTTGGTCAACTGCGCCAGGCCCTCCAAGGCATAAAACTCCGCCTGAACCGGGATGATGCAATCGTCCGCTGCGACCAACGCGTTGATGGTTAGCAGTCCGAGCGACGGCGGTGAATCCACGAGCACGAAATCGTAGCGCCCGGCAACCGGTGCGAGGGCTTGACGCAAGCGCGTCTCTCGTGAAAGCGCCGCAACGAGCTCCACGTCGGCGCCCGCAAGATTGATCGTTGCCGGCGCGAGATGCAAGTTATCAATCTCCGTCCCGACGATGACCCGCTCCAGCGGCACGTCGCCGACCAGCGCGTGATAGATGTCGTGCGACAAGGCGGCCTTTTCGATTCCAAGCCCGGTCGTAGCGTTGCCTTGGGGGTCGGTATCGACCAACAGTACGCGACGGTCCATCACGGCCAGCGCCGTGCCGAGATTCACCGCCGTGGTGCTCTTGCCGACGCCCCCCTTTTGGTTGACCAGCGCGATGACTCTGCTCACGCGCCTCCGTCCTGCGCGGCCGCCATGCGGTCACAATACTGCTCGAGCATCTGCAGCAGCAAGCTGCGCTCGTTACGTTCGGGTTTGTCGGTGACCTGCTCGAAAAGCCACTGCAGCGCCTCCCCGACCCGCGCGTCGCCACGATAGCTCGCCGGAACGACTCGCCGCGCGATCATGGTCGCGATGACGTCGTCGCCGCGAATCGCTAGGTCGCGCACGGAAAAAGCCGGCGTGCGCTCGAGTTCCGCACGCACGCGCGCTTCGAACGCCTCGTTCGCCCGGCCGCGCTTCGGAAGGCCGCTACCCGCGATGTCCGCGTGACGAAGAGCGAACATACGTTCGATGTTACTGGGACCGACCCGGCGGATGAAACGGCGGATTGCGGCGTCACTTAATCCCGGATCGGCGGAGTACATGTGATTGCGCACGAGGTGCGCGGTCGTCTCGACCACTGTACGCGGAAAGCGAAAGCGGGCGAGCATTGCAGCGCTCATTTCCGCGCCCACGATCTCGTGGCGGTAAAAGTGCGGACCGCTCTTCGTCTGCGGCTTGCCAACGTCGTGGAGCAAGGCGGATAAGCGCACGCTCAAATCTCCAAGAGGGCAAGCATCGACCGTCGCGAGGCTGTGGCCCCACACGTCGTACGCATGCCACTCGTTCTGCTCGACGCCGACCCCTTCGAGCAGTTCCGGCCAGAGATGTTCCAGGACCCCACCAGCTCGGAGGATCTCCAATCCTATCGAGGGCCTGCCGGCGCGCTCGAAGAGCTTGGCGAACTCCTCTTGCACGCGCTCCGAGGAAACGCTAGAAACCAGCCGCGCGGCGTCGCGCATGGCGGCCATCACGGCCTCGCTCGGCAGGTACTCGAAGCGGGCGGCGAACTGTGCCGCACGCAGCATGCGGAGCGGATCCTCGGCAAAAGCCCTCGGCGTGAGGATGTCGATCCGCCTCGCGCGGATGTCCGCCTCGCCGCCGTACGGATCGATGACGTCGCCTGCGGGAAGCGCGCGGGCGAGCATATTCATACGGAAGTCCCGCCGACCCAGATCTTCCTCCAGCGAAACACCGGGGCCGCTCTCGATTTGGAAGTCGCGGTGGCCCACGCCGCTCGACCGCTCGCGACGAGGCACCGTCACGTCGGCCGTCTCCCCGCCGGCGCTGAGTTTGATCACGGCGAAGGCCGCGCCCACCACGTCGATCCGGCCGGCGGGCCGAAGGAGCTCCATCAACTGGGCGATCGTCAACCCCGTCACCACGTAATCGAGGTCCTTGTTCGGCAAATGCACGCGCTCGAAGCGGGAGCGGAGTTCGTCGCGCACGCGGCCACCGACCGCAAAGAGGCTGCCCGCCGGCAGCAGGCGGGCGAGCCGGACGTCGAGCGGCCTGAGGGCGTCCACGTCCTAATCGTACCGCATGGAAGAATGTTTCACGGGAAACAGACTAGGTGCAAAGTGGGCGCTTGTGCGGAACGCCGATCCGGCGCGGGAAGCGGTCGGGCGTTTGCCGCTCCTTGCGGAGGATAACGATGCGTCGCGCGCCTTCGAGCCGGACTTCCTGTTCGACGCGAGCGCCGAGAATGAGCGCCGCATCCTGCAGGCTCGCGCGTTCGGTAGGCTCCATGGCGCCGCGCTGGAGGACGGCGGCGCCGCCGAGGGCCAGCAGCGGAACGGTGAGCTCGGCGACCGTGGCGATCGGTCCCAAGGCGCGGCACGTGACCGCGCGAAATCGCTCGCGCAAGTCGGTGCGGTGCGCGGCGCGCTCGGCGCGGTCGTGTACCACGTGGCCGTCCAGTGCTAAGGGCGCAAAGAGCGAGTCCAAGAACTGCGCTTTTTTGGCGTTCGACTCGATCACCGTAATGGGCACGCTCAAGGCGATGCCGAGGGGAACGGCCGGGAAGCCTGCGCCGCTGCCCACGTCGGCATAGGGATGGCCGACATAGGAGGCGACGGAGAGACTGTCCAGCACGTGTCCCGCGATCTGGCCGGCGCTTTCGGCGCCCGTCAGGTTGAAGCGAGCGTTGGCCGCGAGTACGCGCCGCGCGAACTCGGCGAGCCGCCCTCGGACATCGGGGCTTGTCCCCGCGCCCTCAAGCAGCGCCTCAAAGTTCCAGCCGTCGGTCGTGGTCAGCCGGCCAGCGCGCGTCCGGACTCCGCGCGGCGCAGGAAGAGTGCCACAATCGCCACGTCGGAAGGGCTTACGCCGGGGATGCGGCCGGCCATGCCGAGCGTCCGCGGCCGCTGCCGGCTCAGCTTCTCCCGTCCCTCCCGCGAGAGCGCCGTTAGGCCAGAGTAATCAAAGTCGTGCGGAATCGCCGTCGATTCGGCCCGGCGCGCGCGTTCGACGGCCTGCTCTTGGCGCCGAGCGTATCCTTCGCATTTCAGCTCGATTGCCAGGCGTTCTCCCACGTCGGGCGGGACGGCGCCGGCGAAGTGCTCCGCGACGTCGTCGAAGGCGACGTGTGGGCGGCGCAGGGCGTCGGCTAGGGTGCATCCCCCGGGAAGCCGTTCGGAGCCGACGCTCGCGCCGCGCGGTCGCGTCGCCTCTGCAAAGCGCCGCGCGCGGTCCAAGGCCCCGCGGCGGCCTTCGAAAGCGTCCCAAGCCACGTCGTCCACGAGGCCAATCTCCCTGCCGATCGGAGTGAGCCGCAAATCCGCGTTGTCATGGCGCAACAGCATGCGGTGCTCGGCCCGCGAGCTGAGCATTCGATACGGCTCGTCCACGCCGCGCGTCACCAGGTCGTCGATCAGTACGCCGATGTACGCCTGGGCGCGATCGAGGCGCAGCGGTTCCCGGCCCCTGACCGCAGCGGCCGCGTTGACCCCGGCGACCAGACCCTGCACGGCGGCCTCTTCGTACCCTGAGGTGCCGTTGAGTTGGCCACAGTGAAAGAGGCCCGGGACCCGCCGGGTCTCGAGGGTATCCTGCAGCTCGGTGGGCTGTACCATATCGTACTCGACGGCGTAGCCCGCGCGCACCATGACGCACTCTTCGAGGCCCGGCAGCGTGCGGAGCATCTGCAGCTGGATCTCAGCGGGCAGTGAGGTTGAGAAACCGCCGACGTAGAGCGTCGGTTCGTCCCAACCTTCCGGCTCGATGAAAATTTGGTGCGACGGGTTGTGAGCGAACTTCACCACTTTATCCTCGATCGAGGGGCAGTAGCGCGGCCCGATCCCCCGGATCAAATCCAAGCCGTAGAGTGGCGAGTGTTGCAGATTCTGTCGGACGAGCGCATGGGTCCGCTCGTTCGTCTGCGACACGTAGCAAGGCAGCTGCGGCCCGGCAAAAAGTGCCTCGCTCGAGTACGAAAAGAGCAGGGGGCGCGGGCTGGGCGGCTGTTCGAGCATCGCGGCGGCATTGACGCTGTGCTTGTCAATGCGCGGCGGGGTGCCCGTCTTGAGGCGCGCCATTGAGAAGCCGAACCGCCGCAGCGCTTGGGAAAGACCGGTGGCCGGGGCTTCTCCGTACCGCCCCTCAGGCCGAACATCATCGCCGCGGAAGGACCTTCCTCCCAAAAAGGTTCCAGTCGCCAGCACAACCGCCGCTGCGTGCAGCCGCGTTCCGTCCGCGCACATGACGCCGGCGACGCGCCCGCCGGCGAGAACGAGGTCCTCCACCATTCCCGCGTGGATGGCAAGGTTCGGCTGCGCCTCCAGCAAGGCGGTCGCGGCAGCCGCGTAGGCCGGTTTATCCATCTGCTGGCGCAATGCACGGACCGCCGGGCCCTTGCTCTCGTTCAGAAAGCGCGCGTGTAGGCTGCAGCGATCGGCGATGCTGCCCATCGCGCCGCCGAGCGCGTCGACCTCTCGTACCAGCTGGCCCTTGGCGCTGCCGCCGATGGATGGATTGCACGGAAGCGTGCAGATCTTTTTCGGATCTCCGGTCACGAGGATCGTCGGCACGCCGAGTCGAGCGGAGGCGAGCGCGGCCTCGACGCCGGCATGACCGCCGCCGACGACGATCGTGCCCGCATCGCTCGACATGGTTACCGTGCGGGGACGGCGACGGGATGTTGCGCGTGCCGGCGAAGCCGCAACGCAAACCCGATGAGGAAGATGCCGAAGACGACGGCGTAGATCGCGATAAGCCAAATAATGGCGAACACCGCCGGCAACGGGCGCCACAGCATCAGCACGCCGAAGAGAATCGACGCGATGCCGCCGAGAATCAGCCAGAACTCGTTGGCGAGGTGCTTGCGTAACTGAATGGCGGCGGCGATCTCGACGATGCCCGTCAAAAAAGCCCACGCGGCGATCGTGAAATAAATCGCCAGCAGCGTAATCCGCACGTCGTAGAACGTGATCGCCGCGATCACGATGCCGATAATTCCTTCGATGACGAAGGGCCACCAGCGTTCGTGCGCTTCGGAGGCGCGCACTGCCGCAACGATGGCGAAGATCCCGTCGACGAACGCGTAGGCGCCGAAGAGTATGCCGAACGCCAAGATCGTCGCGCCGGGCATGAGGAAGGCGATAATCCCGAAAACGATGGCGGCGATCCCGCGAATCAGCCACGCCCACCAATTTCGCGACAAAACGTGGGCGGTCGAAAGAGTGTTCATCGAGGCTCCTAGTAGAGAGTCGTGCCGTTTGCGAGATAGACGCGCTCGACCCGACAGAGTTTCGGCGCCGGACCGTACCAGGGTTGTCCGGTAAGGGCGTTGCCGAGGTTATGGTTGATCTGCGAACCCCGGGTGAACGTTCCCTTGTCGATCAAAAGATAGCGACTGCCTTTATAGTTGACGAGGAAGTCGACTTCCGTCGCGGGTGAGTCGTGCGTGTTGTAATACACCACGTTGATGCCGTTGGTAAGGTTTGCGCCGTTGGAGTTGACCACGCAGCTGACGATATTTACGCCGAAACGGGATACGAGTCGTGCCTGAGCGCTCGCCGGCGCTAGAGCGGCCGCGAGCAAGAGCCCGATGGCGAGGGAGCGACGCATCCGAGTGACCTCCTTACTTGCCGATGCAAAAACGGGAAAAGATTCCGCCGATTATCGCTTCCGCGCCTTCCGCTCCGCTAAAGTGGCCCAGGACTGAGAACCCGCGCTGCAGCTCTCCCGCAGCGAAATCCAGCGGCTCTCCCCTCCGCAGCGACGTCTCTGCGGTCGCCAGGGCTTCGATCGCACCATTGACGGCGTCGAACTCGTGCAGCGCGGCAAGATGCGGCCGCGAGAGGTCCAGCGCCTCGCCATCCCAGCCAACCTGCGCGATGGCGCCACGCAAACTCGTTAGCGTTTCCGCGTCGTAGACGCTGCCGACGATTGCGTCGGGCATTGCGCATGCCCGCGCCCCGTCGCTGCCCAGGTCCGCTTTGTTAAAGAAGACGATGCGTTCGCGATCTCGCGTGCGGGCCAGGAGGGAGCGCGCCTCCGCGACCACCAGCGCCGAGCCGTCGAGCACGAGCAGCGCCACGCGTGCCGTCGCCAGCGCTCGCGCGGTGCGCTCGATGCCGGCGCCCTCTAAGCGATCGGCGTGCGCGCGGATTCCGGCGGTGTCCACGAGCCGCACCGGCACGCCGTCGATCGCGATTGTCTCCTCGATCGTGTCCCGCGTCGTGCCGGGCACGTCCGAGACGATTGCGCGATCGCTGCCGAGCAGTGCGTTGAGCAGCGACGATTTTCCGGCGTTCGGCGGTCCGACGATCGCGACGGACAGCCCCTCGCGTACCAATCGTCCGCGTTCGCCGTCGCGCCGGAGCCGTTGCAGACGGGCCCAGAGCTCCGAGACGAGGGCATGCAGTTGCGGCCGCGGTGGTTCGGGCACCTCATCGGGAAAATCGATCGCACCGGCAAGTCGCTCGAGTGCTTCGCGCAGCGCGTCCCGGATCGCCTCGACCTCGTGTGTGAGTCCACCGGCCAAGTTTGCCTGGGCGGCGCGGGCGGCCGCGGTAGTTTCCGCTTCGACGAGGTCCGCCACGGACGCGGCCGCGTGCAGATCCATCTTTCCGTTGAAGAAGGCGCGCCGCGTGAACTCGCCGGGTTGCGCGAGGCGCGCCCCGCACGCGAGGAGCGCGCGCATCACCTCACGGGTGACGATCGGCGATCCGTGAGTGTGCAGTTCCAGCATCTCTTCGCCCGTGTAACTTTCGGGCGCCGTAAAGCGAATTGCAAGGGCTCTGTCCAGTCGCCGCCCCGTCTCGTCGCAGACGGTGACGTAGGTGGCGACGCGCGCACGTAGCGGCGCTTTGCCGCGCACCAGACGCACCGCGAGCGCCTCGGTCGCTGGGCCGCTGACACGCACGATCGCAATTGCGCCTTTACCCGGCGGGGTGGCGATCGCCGCGATTGTGTCGCGCTCGCCGTTGTCCACCTCGGAAACTTACCGCGGAAAAATTACGACGCGCCGCTCGGGCTCTTCTCCTTCGGACTCGGTACGAACCAACGGCGACTCGGCCAAGGCCAAATGAACGATCTTGCGTTCCGAGGGCAGCATGGGTTCCAGCCGCTGCGCCGCGCCTTCGCGCCGGCAACGCTCGAGCATCGCCAGCGCCAAAGTTTTCAGTTGATCGGCGCGCTGAGCGCGGTAGCCTTGGGCGTCGATCGTGTAGTAGTGCCGGTTCGCCCGCAACCCCGCGTTGAACGCATTGTTGAAGAGAAGATTGAGCGCCTCCAGCGTGTTGCCGTGGCGGCCGATGAGCGTTCCCAGGTGCGGGCCGTCGATCTCCAGATATTCGCCCTCGGTGCGCGCGATGTAACCGATTTCCACCGAACCGATCCCCATGCGCCGCAGAATTTCCTCGAGCAGCGCTTTGGCGGGTTGGGCATGCTCGGGGATCTCGGTTGCGGCCGTGGACCGCTGGGGCGCCCGCCGGGGCTGACGCGTGCGCCGCGTGCCGCCGTGGCCGCCGCCTTTGCCTCCGATCGTGCGATCCCGCAGGTTCGCGGGCTGTTCTTCGAATTCAAAATCGTCTTCGTAGAGCATGGCTAGTGATGTATCCTATGCGCCTTTCTTGTTCTTTCGTTTGCCGCGGGAGCCGCGCCGCGAGCGCGCGCCGCTGCCTTTGGGCACGCCGTTGCCGCTCGGTGCGCCGGATGGAAGTTTCGTCCCGGCCGTCTCGGCGACGCTTTGGGTGATGACGTGCTCGGAGTCGATCATCGCGAGCGGCTGGTGATATCGCCGCAACAAATACAGCTGCTGCGCCATGGTGAGGACGTTGTAGGAGAACCAGTAGAGCACCATCGCGGACGGCCATTGGTAGCGCCAGCCGAAGAAGCCGAGCATCACCGGCGAAAAAATCGCCATCATCCGCTGCATCTGCGCCTGCTGCGGATCGGTGGCGGGCGCACTGACGTAACGAACGCTCAAATACATGGAGAATGCATAGAGCAGAACCAACAAGAGATCGGCGTGCGCCAAACTGCCCGCGATGACCGGTATGCCGAACACCTTCGGAAGCGAAGCGGCATGGGAGAGCGCGCTGCCGATCCAGAGCCACGTTTGGTTCTCGAAGAGCGACCGATGGTTCATCACGACGTAGTACACCGCGATGATTACCGGATATTGCACCAGCATGGGCCAACAGCCGGCGAGCGGATTCACCTTGTGCTCGCGGTACAGCGCCATGGTCTCTTGCTGGAGTTTTTGCCGGTCGTCTTTGTAGCGGTCCTGAATGCGCTTCATGAGCGGCGCGATCTTCTGCATCTTCATGATGCTCTTGAACTGCGCCGTATTCAGCGGCCAGAAGGCCAGACGAATCAAGCCTGCAAGGATGATGAGGCTCCAGCCGAGGTTATGAACGGGCTTGTCGATCGCTAGCACGATTCCCGACAAGACGTTGACGATTGGGTCGAGCCACGACGCCGCGATCAGGACGTGCATCAGAGCGCTCTGGCGACGAAGTCAACGCCGCCGGGATGCCACGGATTGCAGCGCGCCAACCGGCGCAGCGCGAGCCAGCCGCCCCGCAGCATGCCGTGGCACGCGATCGCTTCGGCGGCGTACTCCGAACAGGACGGATAGAATCGGCACGCGCGCGGCAGCAGCGGCGAGATCAATATCCGGTATGTGCGAATAGCGGCGACGGCGAGCAGGCGCATCGAACTCTTTACTACGCGCGCGCCAGAGCGGAAGTTACTTCCGTTCGAAGATCACCGAAAGACCGCTCGGCAGCGCTCGGGCGCACGACCACTAACAAACGCATCGGGCTCCCCGATGGAAGCGCTTCCTGCATGATCGCCGCGATCCGCCGGCGCAGCCTATTACGTACGACGGCACCCCCGACGGACTTGTTGACGGTGATGCCGACCAAGGTGCCGGGATCGCGCGAGAGTGGCTCGCTTCGATAGATCGTGAGGCTCTGTGTCGAGAGGCGCTGTCCCTGCCGGCGTAACCGCGCGAAGTCGGCTTGCCGGCGCAGCGCGGCGAACCGGCGCACCAGCGACTCGCTAAACGGTAAGGCGATGACGGCCCTTCTTCCGGCGACGCGCGAGCACCGCACGGCCTGCTTTGGTGCGCATGCGCTCCAGGAATCCGTGCACGCGCTTGCGCCGC
>JAFAQW010000174.1 GCA_019245995.1 Vulcanimicrobiota bacterium
GTTCCCGTCCCGCACCATCGCAGCGAGCCACGACGAACGCCGTGTGCACCAAGTGACTGCGGCCCGACAGCCGCTGCAGCATGCGCACCGCATCCGCGCGATCCCGCGGCTTTCCGAGAACCTCCCCGTCGACGTCCACCACGGTGTCTGCCGCGACCACCGGCGCGCCGCCGATGCCGCGTTGCAGAACGGCCGCAAGCTTCTCCGCGGCATGGTGGCTCGCGAGCGCGCCTGGGCTGAGGTGGCCGTACGGCGGTTCGTCGTAGCCGCTCGGCGTCGCTTCGACGGTCACCCCGAGCGACTGCAACAATTGCAGGCGCCGTGGCGAGGCGCTGGCGAGGAGCACGCGCGCGAGCACCTCACTCATAACGACGGCCCCCCGTCTCGATGAAGCCACCTTCGTGCCGGCCACGCGGGTCGCGATGCGTCCAATGCACGACGCCGCCCCGGGGATAGTACTCGTATTCTCCCTTTACGGTGACGGCCTGCCCCGGCGCGAGCGGGAACGTGCCGGTAAAGTCCGTGTTCGCCTCGACGCGTACGGTCAAGCGGCAACCGGAGCGCAAGCGCAACAGAAAGCCTTCGTGGGGACTGACGCGTCCTGCTGCAATCCCGAGAACACGCGTCACGTCGCCGTCTACGACCACCTCGACGTGGGATCGCGCCGCCGCGTACGCCTGGCATACCGCCGCATCATCCGCCGTTTGGGCGGCGCATCCGCCCACGCACGCCGCGACAAGCACCGCGGCAATCTTACGCATGAAGCTGACATCCGTACAGGTGCTGTGCCACGATGTACTGCCACACGCTCTCAGGGACAAGATACCGCACGGAGCGTCCCTGCGCGATCAGCGTCCGGATCAAGGACGCCGATTGCGGGATCTCCGGCAAGTTCAGCATGCTGACGCGTTCTCGCAACGGCGGCGGGACGGCCGCGATCACGCGAGCAAGGGAATCGGATTGCACGCCGGCGCGGGGCGCGATCGCGAATCGTTCCAGACCTTGCAGCACTTCGTCGAAGCGCACCCAATTCGTGCTGGCGAGCGAGTCGGCGCCGATCACGAACGTAAAGGCCGCATCGGGATACTTCTGCGCGAGCGTCGGAAGAAGGTCCGCGGTATAGCCGGTCGCGTCGTCGCGAAGCTCGGTTTCGTCCAGGGAGAATGCCGGATTGCTCTCGATTGCGCCAAGAATCATGGCGCAGCGGTCCACGGCCGTCGCGTGCGGCTTCTCACGATAATGATGCCGGTTGGTCGGCACGAAGAGCACGCCGTCGAGTCCCTCCATCATGCGCGCCGACTCGGCTACGAACAGATGCGCGTTGTGGATGGGATCGAAGGTGCCTCCAAAGACGCCGAGCCTCACGAATACGTAAACTCGTGCGCGCCGATCCGCACGGTGTCCCCTTCGCGCGCCCCCATCGCGCGCAACTCGCGCTCCACGCCCATTCTCCCGAGGGCGCGCTCGAACCGCGCGAGCGCTTCCTCCGAATCGAAGTTCGTCATCGCGGCCAATCGTTCGATTCGCTCGCCCGAAACCACGAAGGTTCGGTGACCGCGCCGCTCGATCGCAAATGCGGCGTTTGGCGTGAGCTCGATGCGTGCGGCCGGCATCGCGACCTCCGGCAGCGGCGCCGCCGCAATCGTCTCGGCTACCTCCAACATCGTCGCGCGCACCCCTTCATGCGTCGCCGCGCTGATGCCGCTCACCTCGCCGAATCGCCGTTGTAGCTCGGGCAACGAGCGCCGCGCCTGCGGAAGATCGAGCTTATTGAGCACGAGACGCGTCGGCTTCTGGGGCAGCCCGCGATCCCACGCGTGCAGCTCCGCATCGATCGTCGCTTTGTCTGCGACGATCTCGTCGAATGTTTTCGCGCCGTCGAGAAGATGAATCAGCATCCGAGTGCGCTCGACGTGTCGCAAGAACTGGTCGCCGAGGCCGGCTCCCTGATGCGCCCCCTCGATGAGGCCGGGCACGTCGACCATCACGAACGATTCTTCTTCGGAGATCCGCACGACGCCGAGTTGTGGCTCGAGCGTGGTAAACGGATAGTCGGCGACTTTCGGACGGGCGGCCGAAACAACCGACAACAGCGTCGATTTGCCGGCGTTTGGAACGCCCACGATGCCGCAGTCGGCGAGCAAACGGAGTTCCAAGCGAAGCGCGGCACGCTCGCCGGGTTCACCGCGTTCCGCGAAACGCGGCGCTTGCCGCACGCTCGTCGCAAAATGTTGATTGCCCAAACCTCCACGCCCGCCTTTGGCAACCACGACGCTGGTCTCCGCCACGTTCAAGTCGGCGATGCAGCTTTGCGATCCATCCGCCAACTTCAGAAAGACCAGCGTCCCCACCGGGACGTCGACCGTTAGATCTGCGCCGCTGCGTCCCGACTTGTTCGACGTGCCGCCCGGCCGCCCCGATTCCGCGACGAAGCTGCGCTTGTAACGGAACTCCACGAGCGTCGACAGCGTGGGCGAGGCGTGCAAATAGACGCTGCCCCCGTGGCCGCCGTCACCGCCGGCGGGCCCTCCCTTGGGCACGTACTTCTCGCGACGCCACGCCACGATGCCGTCGCCGCCGTCGCCTCCAGCCACCGTGATCTCGGCCTCGTCGATGAACTGCATGCGCGGGCCGCGTTAGCTCGCCCGGGAAAGCAAAAAGGGCCCGCTCGGCCCTCGATCGCGCAACGCTCCGCGGCGTGTCAGGCGGCGCGGATCACGGAGACGCGCCGGCGGGTGCTGCGACTGAACTCGACCGTGCCGTCAACGAGTGCGAACAGAGTGTGATCGCGGCCGATCCCTACGTTGGCGCCCGGGTAAAACTGCGTTCCCCGCTGCCGGACGAGGATATTGCCGGCAACCACGCGCTCGCCACCGAAGCGCTTGACGCCGAGGCGCTGCGCGTTGGAGTCGCGCCCGTTGCGCGTGGAGCCTGCCCCCTTCTTGGAGGCAAAAAGCTGCAGATCGAAGTCAAACATCGCCGGGCCATTGTACCAAAGCGTTGCAAAAATGCAACGCGCGGGCCGCGGGCGGCCGCCGGCGTCCCCCGTGCGGTCAGGCGGCGATCACGTCGCACGAATCTTCGGAACCGCGCGAATCGGATGAAACAACAGGAACTCGCGGTCGCCGATTTTGCCACGACCTACCAGTCGAATGCGGCGTCGGCCGGTGCCTTCGAGTTGATACACCTGCCCGATCTTCCACCGCCGTTGCAGCTTCTTTGCCATTGCGCATCCGCTTTGCCAACGTCGCGCCGGTAATCCTGGACGGAGGCTTGCCACAGCGCATTGGCATGGCTTCATGATTTTCTGAAGTTGCAAATGTGGTTCTATGCGCTATAGCCCTCGTGCTATTGCTCGTAGGCTACAAGTGGTTCCGAATCTACGAACTCATGCTTAACCAGGAACCAACGCCGCCGTCGTTTTGGACCGCTACCGTTTGGCCGAGAACGGTCGTGCTCTTGCTTGTTGGGGCGATCATCCTGTGGGGCGATCGCAGACTGGCTCTTTCCGCGCTAGATTTACTTAACGCCTTTCGACCGCCCGATTCAAATGGGACCACTGCCCGCCCTCTCCACACCTGTGGACAAGGCTGTGGAGAAGCGCGCCGCACCGTCTTCGCGCGCTATGGTTTCGAGCCTTATTTTGTCGGTCAATTCGAGCGCCGAGATAATCCGGACAGAGTACGGTCAAAAACCGGAAAAACACCGGAAAAACAAGGGAAACACGGCTGTGGATAAGTGGATAAAGTCGTGCATAAAGCCCGCAGGAGCGAGGCTTCATTAAGCCAAGTGGTTGCGCCCTCACGGGGGTGGCACGGCTCGAATCTTCGGTTTGAGGAGGGTCGCGCGTGTTATGTCGGGACAACACCTAAAGAGGACGCATTGATGGCGCTTGCGACCAATACTGAGATCTCCCCGGAGCTCTGGCAAACGGCCCTCGATACCTTAGAACGAACGTTTTCTAAGCCCGTTTTCGAAATGTGGGTCAAGCCCATACGGTTTATCTCGTTGCACGGTAACGAGCTTCATCTGGCCGTCCCCACGAAGTTTGCTCAAGACTGGGTCGGAAGCAAGCTGCGCGCGCAAATGGTCGGAGTGCTGACCGAGCTCTTCGGCGCACCCGTCGAGCTGCGGCTCTCCGTCGCCGAGCCGCCCGAGGGTCTGCGCCAAGGAGCGGCGACGCCCGCTAGGCCGCTCGAGGACTTCCGTAGCGCGAACCTCAACGCGCGGTATACGTTCGAAGAGTTCGTCGTGGGCAACTCCAATCGGTTCGCCCACGCCGCCGCGCAGGCGGTCGCCGGCGCGCCGGCCCGCGCCTACAATCCGCTCTTCCTCTACGGCGGGGTGGGGCTCGGCAAGACCCATCTGATGCACGCGATCGGCCACCGCGTCATCCAAGACAACTTGGCCGCCAACGTGATGTACGTCACCTGCGAGAAGTTTACTAACGAGTTCATCATCGCGTTGCAGAACAATCGGACGCCCGAGTTTCGCAATCGGTATCGCCAGGTTGACGTGCTGCTCATCGACGACATTCAGTTTCTGGCGGGCAAGGAAACGACGCAAGAGGAGTTTTTTCACACCTTCAACGCCTTGCACGAATCGGGACGGCAGCTGATCATCTCGTCCGACCGGCCGCCTAAAGAAATCCAAACGCTGGAAGCGCGGCTCCGTTCGCGATTCGAGTGGGGCCTCTTGACCGACATTCAAGCGCCGGACCTCGAGACCCGCGAGGCGATCCTGCGCAAGAAGGCCGGCAGCGAAAACATTCCGGTGCCCGACGAGGTGACCTCGTTCATCGCCAAGGTCATCCCATCAAACATCCGCGAGCTCGAGGGCGCGCTCATTCGCGTCATCGCGTACGCGTCCCTCACCAAGTCGCCGATCACCACCGACCTTGCGGCCGACGTGCTCAAAAGCGCCGTCGCGCAAACGCCGCTCCACCGGATGACGATCTCGAAGATCAAAGAGACGGTGTCCGCGGCTCACGGACTCACCGTCAAAGAGATGGACAACGGCCGCCGCGATCAGCGTCTCGCGGCGCCTCGTCAAATCGCGATGTACATCGCCACCGAGTTGACGAACTACTCGCTCCCGCATATCGCTCGGGAGTTCGGCAAGAAAGACCATACGACGGTCATGTATGCGCGCGACAAGATCAAAGAGAACATGCAGCGCGACGAGGCGTATCGCAACAAGATCCGCCAACTGATCGCGATGTGCCAGAGCCCGTAAACAAGTTGCGCACAGGCCCGCCCTACAGCAGTAGTATAACCCGGGTCGCGCCGCCTCGCGGTGCACAAGTGGATGGGCGCAGCGTATCCATCCACACCTTATCCTTCGCGAAAAAGGCCGCTGCGCAAAGGTCGGCGGCGCGTTCCTCGCACAATGCACCG
Organism: Vulcanimicrobiota bacterium; assembly: GCA_019245995.1. GTDB lineage: Bacteria > Vulcanimicrobiota > Vulcanimicrobiia > Vulcanimicrobiales > Vulcanimicrobiaceae > Cybelea. The sequence continues at coordinate 5,397 of JAFAQW010000174.1, forward strand.
CCCTACTACTGCTGCGTCTTCGTGTATTATTTCCTAGGAAAACGCGGGCGAGCGCCCAACGGTGCACTGCGATGAAGTTCAGCTGTACGACCAAGGACATCGCCGCGGCGGTGGGCGCCGCAAGCAAGGTGGTGAACGCGCATACGACCGTGCCGGTACTCTCCAACGTACTGTTGCAGGCCGACGACGGTAAGATCGCGGTGCGAGCGACGGATCTGGAGCTGACGTTGCAGTACGGGTTCGCCGCGGAGATCAGCGAGCGCGGCGAGGTGACCGTTCCCGCCAAGCTTTTTGCGAGTTATTTGGGCAACTTGTCGGCGGGGAGGCTGGAGTTTACCGGAACGCCGACGCGCGCCAGCGTGAAATACGAGCGCAGCAATTACGACTTTCATGCATTGCCCGCGGACGAGTACCCCCCTTTGCCGGCGTCAGCCCGCGGCGCGCAGTTCGCCGCCGCGGCCAAGCGTTTTCGGGACGCCATCGAGGGAACGATCTTCGCCGCCTCCAGTGAAGAGGCGCGCGGCGCCGTGCTCATGGGGACGTTGCTCGAGGTGGAAGGCAACGCGTTAACGCTCGTCGCGACCGACGGATATCGCCTTTCGAAATTCACGACGATGCTCGACGAGGGAATTTCGGGCGCAGAGAAGTTTATCGTTCCATCACGCGCGCTTGCGGAGGCCGCGCGCAACCTCGGCGCGGCGGAGCGCGTCGAGCTAAATGCGTTGGGCGCGCAAAGCAATCAGCTGCAGATGAGCGCGGGCGACGTGGCCATCACCGTGCGGTTGGTCGACGGTCAGTATCCAAACTACCAGCAAGTGATCCCGGCGAAGTTCGATCGCTCGATGACGGTGACCACGGCGCAACTGGTGGGTAGCCTTCGGCGCGCGGAACTGGTTGCCGGCGACAGGGCCAGCATGGTGAAACTGTCGATCGCGAATCAGACGCTGATCCTAACGGCCAGCTCGGACACGTCAGGCAATGCGTACGAGGAGCTCGAGATCGAGCAGACGGGCGAGGACCTCACGATCGCATTCAACGCTCGTTATTTGATCGAAATACTCAACCACGTGAAGAGCGAGCGTACCGTCATGGAGTTTTTGGGGCCGCTTTCGCCGGCCGCGATTCGGCCGCTCGAGCCGCTGGAAGGCGGTCAACAACTCTACGTGCTCATGCCATTGCGGCAATGATGTGCTCCTGCGGCGGCTAGAGCTTTCAGATTTTCGAAACTATCGCAACCTCGAGCTCGAACCGTCGCCCGGTCTGAACCTCTTCATCGGCCCGAACGCCCAGGGCAAGAGCAACTTACTGGAAGCGATCGCCCTCGTCGGTACGGGCAAATCGTTCCGTGCGGGGCGCGACGGCGACGTGGTACGGACCGGCTCGGATCGTGCCGTTCTGCGGGCGACTGCGGCAGCGCGAGCGAGAGAGATCAACCTGGCCTGCGCGATCGAGCATGAGGGACGCGCGAGTCGTAAGACGTTCACCGTGAACGGCAACGGCGTCCGCTACGCCGGTTACCTGGGACGGTTGCGGGTCGTGACGTTCGTTCCGCTGGACCTCCAGTTGGTCACCGGCACGCCGGCGCTGCGCCGTTCTTTCCTCAATCGCGCGCTCTCGCAGAGCGAACCGCGGTACTACCACGAGCTGGCGCGCTATCGTCGCGCGTTGCAGCAGCGCAACGCGTTGCTCAAAACGGGCGACGCTGCAGACAAAGCCTTGTTGGACGTGTATGGCAACACGCTGGTGGAGGCGGGGGCGCAGATCATGCTGGCCCGCGCGGCCATGCTCGCCTCCCTCCAAACAGAGGCGGCGCGCGCTCATCGGCGATTCGCGCCCGACGAGGCACTCGAGCTGCGCTACGAACCGAACTGTCCGTTGGCATCGGCCGAGCCGCAACCGGTCGCAGATGCGCTTCGTACCCGGCTGGCCGAAACCGCGGAGCAAGAGCGTGCGCGCGGAACGACGGTGGCCGGCCCTCATCGCGACGACGTGGAACTACTGCTCGACGGCGTCTCTCTGGAGGCCTATGGCTCGCAGGGGCAGCAACGCACGGCGGTACTCGCGTTGAAGGTTGCCGAATACAACGTCATGCGTGAACGCACGGACGATGCTCCGGTCTTGTTGCTCGACGACGTCTTGTCCGAACTGGACGAAGCACGCGCCACGGCGTTTCTCGCAGAAATGGACGCGTACGAGCAGGCCTTCGTTACGGCAACGCACTCGCCGAAGGTCCTCTCGGCCAACGCCCGTAGCGCTCGCGTCGTCGCAGGCACTGTGGAGTGGGTCACGTGCTGAAACTCGGTGAGGCGATCCGCGCGTGGGCGCCGAGCGACGGTGCCGCCGGCGATCCTCGGACGGTGCTCGAGATGGTTTGGAGCGAGATCGTGGGGCCGCAAATCGCGCGCAACTCCCACCCAACGCGCATCGCCGGCAACTCGCTGCTCGTCACCACTCGTTCCAGCGGTTGGAGCCATCAGCTCAGCCTGTTGAGCGATTCCATCGTACAGGCCATCGGCGCGCGCCTTCCGAGCAGCGGCATCGACCGGCTACGTTTTCGCGTCGGCACGTTGCCGGAGTCACCTCGAGCGAAAGTTCTCTCGCGCCCTCCGACGCGTGGCGGTCGCCGCGTGGGACCGCGCGCGGAGACGGCGTCCGCAGCCGAGGCGCTGCAGCGCTTCCGCGGACAGGTGGAGCAAACGCGAGATGCCAAGCGCTCACAGGGCTGGCGGCCGTGCGCTGCATGCGGCATGCTGATCGCGCCGTCGCGGGTTCGCTCGTGCCTCAGTTGCAGCGTGGCCGCGCAGGACGCGCGGACGCGAACCGTCGCGCAGCTCATGTTCGACGCGCCGTGGCTGGGCTATCGCGGAACGGCCGAGCTTGTTGAGGGGTTACAAGAAGAGGAGTACGAGCGGATTCGCGCGCGGCTTCTTACACGCTGGTGGGGCGTCCTCACGGCGGCCCGTGACAGCCGGCGGCTCTCTTCGGATGGCCGAGAGCGACTCATAGCAAGCTCCTACGTGTTGCTGCGCAGCAATGTCGCGCCCGAAGACATCGTTCCGGCGACGGTGCGCGGCGTTCTGGGCGATGAGCTCCACGATCTGATTTACGGAAAGTAACCAACGAAAGCAGGATGTCCACAAACTATACGGGCGAGCATATTGAAGTCTTGCGCGGCCTCGAGGCGGTGCGCAAACGGCCGGGCATGTATATCGGCAACACGGCCGAGCGCGGGCTGCATCAACTCGTTTACGAGGCGGTCGACAACGCCGTAGACGAGGCGCTGGCCGGATACGCGCGCACGATCACCGTCGTGCTCCATCGCGACGGATCGTGCAGCGTGCAAGACGACGGACGCGGCATTCCGATCGACATTCACGCCGAGGAGCGGCGTCCCGCCGTCGAGGTCGTGATGACGATGTTGCACGCCGGCGCGAAGTTCGGTAAAGGGGGCTACAAAGTGTCCGGCGGTTTGCACGGCGTCGGCATCTCCGTCGTCAACGCTCTCGCCGAGTGGATGGTCACCCGGGTAAAGCGCGACGGCTTCGAGTGGGAGATGAAGTTCGAGCGGGGCGAGACTGTCGCGAAGCTGCGAAAGCTCGGGCGCACGGAGGGAACCGGAACGCTGCAGTGGTTCAAGCCGGATCCCGCCGTCTTCGAGGTCACGGAGTTTCACTGGGACATCTTGCAGAAGCGTCTGCGCGAGCTGGCATTTCTCAATCGCGGACTGTCCATCACGCTGCGCGACGAGCGCGGCGAAACAGTGCGCCAGCGGTCTTACGAGTTCGATGGCGGAATCGTCTCATTCGTCGAGTGGCTGAACGAGAAGAAGGATCCGCTCCACCCGATCCTTTCGACGCACGCCGAGCGCGACGGTGTCGACGTCGAGGTCGCCATGCAGTACACGGACACGTATGCCGACCAAATTTTCTCCTACGCGAACAACATCGGCACGATCGAGGGCGGGATGCACCTTCAGGGTTTCCGTCAAGCCGTTACCAACGCCGTCAATGCGTACGGGCGGAAGCGCGGAATGCTCAAGGAGGCGGACGGGTCGCTGTCCACCGATGACGTCGTCGAAGGTTTGA
>JAFAQW010000225.1 GCA_019245995.1 Vulcanimicrobiota bacterium
ACGGACATCGTCGCGGTTCCCAACTCAACCGAAAGGCGCAGCGGCACGTGCATCAGCAAACCGACGGCGTCCGGTACGCGATCGGCCTTCGGGTCAGTCAACGGCGATCGTTTCGGAGAGCGAGCGCGCCGCAAAGGCGTAGCGGCCGTTGCGCGCGCCGCACGTGCCCGACGCGAGCGGCTGGCCGTACGCGGCCAGCCGACAACGCGAGAAGTCGGCGGAGCGAATCGGCACGATGCTGCCCACGCGCAAGCGAATCACGTGCGCCGCGCTCGCGCTTTGCAGCGGCAACACCACCATGGTATCAATGCCGACGCCGCCGAGGTCGTTCGTCGCCAGGGTCGCTCGCGGCTCCGCGATCGGATCCCGCGAGATCGCGACGCCGATTCGGGCCTGCACGGGGCTCTCCACGATAAGATCGAAAAACGTTTCGAAGTTCTCGAGGCTCTCGACGCGACGCGCGACGTGGCGTTGACTCACGCCGCAAACCGGTCCGAGATTCACCGCGATCTCGCCGACCATTCGGTCGAGCACGTCGCGTTCGATGGCGGAGAGCGGCCGGGCGTCGGCCGCACGGGGCTGCGGTTCGCCGAACGCGGCACCGACCAGCACCGTCGCGTCGGCGAACCCAAAAACGAGCGCGGCGTCGGCGACGCTCCCCGCGATGCGATAGAGCAGCGTGTCGGCGAGCACGATGCGCCACGCCTCCGCCGAGGGAATCAGCGGCTCCGTAAGCCGCAGCATCACGGGCGCGTCCAGTAGCGAGCCGAGCATCTCGCGGACGCCGTTCGCGACGACGCACGCGGCACCGACGGGCAACGCCGATCGCGACTGAAACCGGGCCTTGCGCAGCGTTCTGCCGTCCGCGCCACGCGTGGGCCGATCGAAGCGAAGCAATCTCATTTGATCAAGTCGGTGGCGATCTTACCGAGATGCAGCTGTGCGGTCTCCGCCGCGCGCAGCGCGTCGAACGCGAGATACGCTTCCCTCAGACGGATCAGGCTCCGATCGATGTCGACTCGGCTCCGATCGCGCGCCATCGGCACGACGGCCTCAAACGTTCCATCCTTGGGCCGGCCGATGCGCGGCGCCGCACCCTTGGGTCCGGAGGATTCAACCGCATCGTCGGGCGCCATCTTCGAGCCCGCAGGAAAGCGCGCGAGCGCGAGGCGGCCGACGACGACTCGCTGACGTCCGGTCGCACCGGTGCGCGGTTCGATCGTCGCGCGGCCGTATGAAAAGGACCCGTCCGGATCGATTCTCGCGTCGCTGACGCGACCAAGCGCGACATCGACGGGGTCCGCCCGCAACTCCGTCGGTGCATCGCCGCCCGGACCAAAGCCGTAGACGGCCTGTCCGCGCTGGTCGAGCAGCTTTCCGTCCGACAAGCTGAAGGCACCGTCGCGCGTATACGCGAGCTCGCCCGATCCATTACCCGTCACGAAGTATGCGTCCGCCGGCGCGCTCACCGACAGCGGATCCAGCGTGAAATCCGACGCGGGTGCGCCCGTTGCCACGTCATCGCGGGCTGGAAGCGCTCCGGGCGTGAACGCGCGGCGAGCATCGGCGGCGCGCTCCGCGATCCGATCCAGGGCGGCGCTCATGGCGGCGTTCAAGAACACGGCGGCTCCTCTCCGAGACGGAACTCCGTAACGAAACCACGGGCTGCGAGCGTTTGGCGTGCCTGCGCGAGTGCCGCCGATACCCGGCGCGACTGCTCGGGGGAGCAGAGCGCGATCAGAGTCGGTACGCCGCCGCGCGTTTGGAGCAGAACGTGCACTCGCGCGCCGCGCGGGCCCATCGAAAACGTCGCTCGCCGCACGCGTGTGCGTTGATGAGCGAAGGCCTCTTCGATGGCAACCGCGAGTGAGCGGCGCGCCGCCCGGCGCCGCGGTGGTTCGCCGGTGTCGAACGGGTCGTGCTCGCGCACGCGCGCTATCGCGCGCGTCGGCGTCTGCGAAGGTTCTCTGGAGCGCAGCGCCGTCACCGCGCGCGGGAGCCGAGCGACGTTATTATCGGCCCGCTGCGCGGCGTGTCGGGGCCCGGCGCGGCGTACCGAATCTTGTCCCAGTCTCAGCGCGGAGTACCACGCCTGCGAGAGCGCGCGGCGATCGAGCGCGGCGAGCGGGGCCGCCAGGATGCTGACCTGCAGTTGCTCCGTCATCATGCGCACGATTCTGGCAGCGCGCTGTGATCTCGCCGCGACGCTTTAGTTGCCGAGTTGAGAACGATAGCGCGCCATGACGCTGCGCACGTACGCTTGCGTTTCGGGATACGGCGGTACGCCACCGTATCGAGCGACCGCCGCGGGTCCCGCGTTATAGGCGGCCACCGCCAGCTCGACGCTGCCGAAGCGATCGAGGAGGCCGCGCAAGTACTCCGTTCCGCCGCGAACGTTCTGGGCCGGATCGTAAGCATCGCGAACGCCGAGGGCGGCGGCCGTCTGCGGCATCAACTGCATCAGCCCGCGGGCCCCTGCAGCCGACGTCGCGTTTGGATCGAAGCCGGACTCGTTGGCAATGATCGCGGAGAGCAACGCCGGATCCATTCCGGTTCGCGCCGCGTTGGCTTCGATCAGCCGGTCCACGTCGGCGCGAGGTAGGGCGCGCCGCGCAGCGACGGCGTCGAAGGGCGCGCCGGGGGCTTGCGCCGCGAAACGTTCGACGAGGTCGCCGAATCCCGTTGATGCCGGCTGCGGTCCCGCGGCGAGTTCGGCCATGCGGCGCTGCAATGCGCCGAGCTCACGATCGATCTCCAACTCTTTCCTCCAGTTCCGTTGCGATACGCTCGAGCTGTGTTAGCGTTTGCGTCCACGGCGACGCGCCGCGATCTTGGCGCAAGAACGCGAGCAGTTTTGGTTCGATTTCCAGAGCCGCGCGTTCGTCGCGCTGCACGGCGGCGATGCCCAACGCGCGCGCGTCCTCGATACGTTCCAGTACCGCAACGGCGTGGCGCACGAGGCGTGCCATGCGTTGGTGCTCGCGGCCGGTGACGCAGTCCATGGTGCGGCTCGCGCTTCTCAAGAGGTCGATGCTGGGATAGTGCCCTGCATTCGCGAGGGCGCTGGAGAGCGCGAGATGACCATCGAGCAATGCCCGCGCGGCCTCGCTGACGGGATCGCGTTCGTCACCGTCGTTGAGAACGGTCGCGAACAGCGTGATCGAACCGTCCGGCAGGGCGCCCGCAACCTCGAGCATGCGCGCGAGCCGCGCGAACACGCTGGGCGGATAGCCGCCGCGGCCGACGGGCTCTCCGTCGGCTGCGGCAATCTCGCGCGCCGCGACTGCAACGCGGGCGAGACTGTCGACCACGAGCACGACGTGGAGACCACGCTCGCGCAACGCGCTCGCATGAGCCAGCGCCACGTCCGCCGCGCGAATCCGCTCGAACGCGGGCCGATCGCTCGTCGCGCAGACCGTCGTCGAGCGTTCGCTGCTGCGCGCGAGCCAACGCTCCGCCTCGCGCCCCCGTTCGCCGACGAGAGCGACCACGACGGCGTCCGCGACGCAGTTGTCGACGATCGTCTCCATGAGCGAGCTCTTACCGGTCGCGGGCGCGCCGAAGATGCCGACGCGTGCGCCGCGTCCGACCGTCAACAGCCCATCGATGACTCTCAGGCCGGTCCAGAGCGGCGTGGCGATCGGCGCCCGCTCGTTCGGACGCGGTGCGTCCCTTTCGAGGATCACCCGCCGTCCGCGTAACGGCGGACCGCCATCCAGCGGCCGGCCGTGCGCGTCGATCGCTCGCCCAAACGCGCAGGTGCCGAGATCGATCGGGCCCGTTGCGGTCATGCGCTCAGCAAGGCGTCCATGCGCGCGCTCATCCGCAAGTCGATCGTGCCGCTGCGCAAGCGCAGCACGACGTCGCCTCGGTGCAACGCCGCGTCCTGCGCACATTCCATGCCCGCGTCTCGCAGGATCGGCATGTCGTCGCCGTGCGCGTGAATCGTGATGACGGAAGCGCCGGCGTGACGGTCCAGCGCCGCGCGAACGATGGCAACGACGTCCGGCGGCGCGAGCAGCAGCTCTCTTCCCAACACGTCGTGCGCGATCTCACGCAGCAAGGAGTGCACCGCGGCGTCGAGCGCGTCGGCCAGTCCGGCACGAAAGCGGCGGACGCGCGAGAGCGTATCGTCGTCTTGAATCTGCGCAACGATCGCCTCTTCCGGCGGTGTTGCGTCTTCCGCGTTCGGGACCACCGGCGGCGTCGGCCGCAAGACATCCCAGAGCGGGACGAACTGGTCAACCACAACGGCGCAGCACTTCCTGCGGATCGCCGAAGAGCGGCGAGGCACGACGCTGCATGCGCCGCACGATCGCTTCGCGCTCGGACGCCGGGTAGAGCTCGAGCACCGCCGTCGCGGTCGCGGCCGGAAGCGCGCTGATAATGGCGGCCGCGGCGTGGGGAGGTTCGCGCGCCAGCAGGGCGCGGACGCGCGCCGGCGGGAAGCCGGCGACGCTCTTCGACGCGCGTTCGAGCGCCGAGCGTTCGACGAGCGACTGGACGAGCGCGCCGAACGGTGGAGCAGCGAAACGGACGGCAAGAATCAACGCGAGCGCCAATACCGCGATGGGCGCGACGGGGACGACGGCTCCGTAGAGCAGCCACCAGCCGTCCTTTCGCGTCACCAGTTGTTGGTGGAAATCAACCGCCTCGACGGCCAACGTATCTCCACGAGTGCGATCGTAGCCGACGGCGGCGGCGGCCAGCTCGCGAACCTTTGCCAGATCCAGCGATCGGGATTGGTCGACGAAGACCGCGACGGAGAGGCGCTTGAGCGCACCCGGTTGCGCGTATGCGATGGACTCGCGCGTTTCGCTGCCGCGGTCTAGACCTTCGTCGAGATGCCGGTAGCGCTTGCCGTCGCCATCGTAACTTTCGCTCTGGCTCGTCTGCGCGATCGGTTGCGCTCCGAGCGGCGCACGCCGAACGTCGCGCTCGGACAGTTGGCGCG
>JAFAQW010000248.1 GCA_019245995.1 Vulcanimicrobiota bacterium
CGAGCATCACCGCGACGTCATCGGCGCTCGCGCTGCGAACTTGTTGCGGTCCGCCGCTCGTGGCTGCAATCTCCATGCCGCCCTTTGCGCCGAACGCACCGAAGAGCACGTTGGTCAGCGGGCGGTTCATCGCGCGGCTCATCGCGACGGTGAGAATCGTGCCGCTCGCCCCGACCAGCGCACCGCAGATGATCAGCAGCGTCGAGTCTATTTCGAAGCCCGTGATGGCCACCGCGACGCCCGTGAACGAGTTCAACAGCGAGATCACGACGGGCATGTCGGCGCCGCCGATCGGCAACACGAACAGCACGCCCAGCAGCAGCGCGCCGAGCAGCAGCACGACGTAGCCCCACGCCGGCAGCGCGCCGAGGGTCACGACGAACCAGACCGAGAGTCCTAAAATGCCGAGAAGAACGAGCGCGTTGACGATCTGCTGCCCGGGATAGGTAACCGGGCGTCCCGTCATCACCTCCTGCAGCTTCAAGAAGGCGATGATCGAGCCGGAGAAGCTTACCGATCCGATGATTGCCGACAGCACGAGCGAGACCGCGATGACGTCGTTCATCGCCCCGCCGTACGCCACGGAGTGTTCGACCGTCGAGATCAGCGCCGCCGCGCCGCCGCCAGCGCCGTTGTAGAGCGCCACCATCTGCGGCATCGCGGTCATCTTCACTTTGAGCGCGGCGAAGATGCCGACGAGGCCGCCGATCGCGACGCCGATCGCCACCTCCGGCCAGCCAATCCCCTGCGCGCGTACGAGGATCGCGATCAGCGCGATCGCCATGCCGGCCATCGCGAACCGATTCCCGCGCCGGGCCGTCGCGGGCGAGTTGAGCTCGTGCAACCCGTAGATGAAGAGCGCGATCGCCAGCAGATCCGCGAGGTCGATCGCCACGCTCACTTACCGCTCTCCTTGCGGCGAAACATCTGCAACATGCGTTCCGTGACGGCGAAGCCGCCGAAGACGTTGATCGCGCCGAGCGTCACCGCCGCAACGGCCAGCACGTCGAGCACCGCCGAATGAATTCCCGCGCTCGCGAGCGCCGCGACGATCACGATCGCGCCCGCCAGCACGATGCCGTGAATCGCATTGGTTGCCGACATCAACGGAGTGTGCAGCGTCGTCGGCACTTTCGAAATCACTTCGAAGCCGACGAACACCGCCAGCACTAAGACCGTCAGCAACTGGATCAGGTGCCCGATATCGATCATGTGCCGCTCCGGACTAGCACGCTGCCGTCGCCCGCGACGACCGCACCTTTAGCAACGTCGTCGTTCATGTCGATTGCCAGATTGCCGTCTTTCATCCAGGGGGACAACAACGCATAAATGTTGCGTGAGTACAAACGGCTCGCGTCCGACGGCATCGTGCCCGGCAAGTTCGTCGTTCCCACGATTGTCACGCCGTTGGCGGACGTAATGGTCCGATCGGGAACGGTCAGCGCGCAATTGCCGCCCGCTTCGGCGGCGAGGTCGACGACCACGCTGCCCGGCTTCATCGCGGCCACGGCGGCCTCGCTGATCAGAACCGGCGCTTTTCGTCCCGGAACGAGCGCCGTCGTGATCACCACGTCGTTCGCCGCGATCTGTTCGACCATCCAGGCGCGCTGACGCTCTTGCTGTTCGGGCGTCAGCTCTTTGGCATAGCCGCCCCCCGCTTCCGCGTCGGCGCCGAGATCGAACTCCAAAAAACTCGCGCCAAGCGAGCGGACTTGCTCTTTCACCACGGCGCGCACGTCGTAGCCGCTCACGACCGCGCCGAGCCGTCGCGCCGTGGCGATCGCCTGCAATCCCGCGACTCCGGCGCCGAGCACCAGCACTTTGGCCGGCGGGATGGTGCCCGCCGCCGTGGTGAGCATCGGGAAGAACTTCGGCAACGCGCTTGCCGCGAGCAGCACCGCCTTGTAGCCCGCGATGTTGCTTTGCGAAGAAAGTGCGTCCATGGATTGCGCGCGCGTGATGCGCGGAATCATCTCCATCGCGAGCGCCGTCACTCGCGCCTCGGCGAGCCGCTGCAGGTACGCGGGGTCGCCGAGCGGATTAAGAAAGCCGACGACGACGCTGCCGGGCCGCAGCGCCGCCAGTGCGTCGTCGCCCGGCCGGCCTACCGCAACGAAAACGTCGCTCGCCTCGGCCAACCCGCGCGTGTCTTGCGCAAACGTTGCGCCGGCGTCTTCGTACAGGGAGTCGGGGAAAGCGGCCGCGTTGCCCGCGCCGCGCTGCACTCGCACCTCGACGCCGGATTTGCGCAAACGCGTGACGGTCTCCGGCACCAGCGCCACTCGGCGCTCGTTCGGCGCCGCTTCATGCGGGACGGCAACGATCATGGGCGGGCTGTTACGGTTCGCAATCGGCGCCGCCCTTCGTGCACGCGCTTATCCGATGCGGATCGTATTGATGAGGTGTCCGATGCGTTCGACGTGCACGTCGAGCACGTCGCCATCGGCGAGAAACTCGGGCGGCGTGCGCGCGAACCCGACGCCCTCGGGCGTCCCGGTGGCGATCACGTCGCCGGGGAGCAGCGTCATTCCCTTCGATAGCTCGGCGATGAGGCGCGGGATCGCAAAGATCATGGCGGAGGTGTTGGAGTGCTGCTTGCGCTGGGAGTTGACGTAACAGCTGACGTTCAGCGCCTGTGCGTTTCCGATCTCCTCTGGGGTGACGATCCACGGTCCGAGCGGGCAGCTTTGATCGAGGCTCTTTCCCTTGAACCACTGCCGGTGCGCGCGCTGAAGGTCGCGCGCCGTGATGTCGTTGAGCGCGGTATAGCCGAAGATCACGTTCGGCGCTTCCTCTTCCGGCACGTCCTTGCAGCGCGCGCCCATGACGACGGCAAGCTCCGCTTCGAAATCGTACTCGGAAGACACCCCCGCCGGCAAATGCAGCTCCTCATCAGGTGCCGCGATGGAGGTCGAAGCTTTCGTAAAGAACGTCGGAACCTCGGGCAGTTGCAGCTCGCGACCGCTCGCGCGGGCGCCCTCGAGGGCGTGCTCCAAGTAATTCCGCCCCACACAGAAGACGTTGCGGGGCGGGAGCACGGGCGCTTCCAACACGACGTCCGCGAGAGGGATCAACGGATCGGCGGAGTGCCACGCGATTCGTTCGTGCGGCGCGAGGGCGATGTAGTCTCCCAGCGTCGGCGTCGAGATCGTTCGAATCATCGTATCCTCGAGCACCCCGGGGCGCGACGGTTCTTCCCGGCGCCGATAGGTAAGGAACTTCAACGGTGCGCCGGGGTTACGGCGGAAGCGTCGCCTTGGGGCTCGGACTCGGGCTTGAGTGTCCTCGAATCTCGTTCAACGAGGGCAACTTGGCATTGCCTTCCTGCTGTTTCTTCGCCGCCTCCAACGCGGCTTTTTGCATTTGGAGCGCCTGTTTGTGCGCGATGCCGATCATCACGGTGGCCGCACCTTCGTCGTTGGCCCAGCTGCCGCCGGCCGAGATGAGCGACACGTGACGCGTCACCTCCGTCGTTTTCGGATTGTAATCGTACGTCACGCGATAAAGGCCCGTCTGCGCCGTCCCGTTCGGGTGGCGAATCCACATTTGCAACGCGTTACCGAACGTCTGGACGTTGAAGGAACGAACTTTGCTCGGCTTGGTCGACTTCACGCGAACGACTTGGCCCTTTTTGTTCACTTCGACGACGACCTCGCTATGCAGCGCAACGCTGGGCGGATGGATGACGGGCGCGGCAGGCTTCGGCGTGGGGCTGGCGCCGAGCGGCGCGAGCGACGCGTTGAGCAGCACCATCAGCGCCGCAGCGACGTAGGTAATGCGTTTCACAGAACTCGTCTTCCTTAGTTGCGTGAAAGGACGGCGAACGGGTGCCCGCAGGAACCGCAGGCCACGACGACTTGCAGGTGCGCTCTGTCGCGGGCCGCCTGCGCATCGGACGCTTCTTCGAAACCACAGAAGCGGCAGCGCGTCGACGTCGGATGGTCGCTGGATGCTTCTTCGTCCACACCGGCGCTTTACGCGGGCCTCGCACTTCGCCCTGCCGAAGCAGCAGCTAGGCATGTATTCGGCGCGTTTTTTCGTAGCGACGCTGGCGATTCTCGCAATGTGCGCTGCGCCGGTGCGTGCGGAACGGCCCATCGTGGACCTTCACCGTCTCGACGCCAACTTCGAGCTGTTTGCGGGCGACACGAGCGTTCCATGGAAGCCGGCTACGGTACGCTTGGACACCTATTCCAGCGCGCCGGTCGCCTTTTCGATCTATCCGGCCGATCCGAGCGAAGTGCTGAGTGCCGGTTCGAACTCGCGTTCTCGCCCGATCGCAACGAACGGACGACGTCCCGTGGCGTGGTTTACGTTCGCTCCTCCGGGCGGTTATCAATTCCAATCCAACGAGGTTACGCTGCCGCTCGGCGCGCGCGAAGGCTTTTTCGTCGTCGAAGCGCGCCGCGGAACCGTCGGCGAACAAGTGTGGATCAATCGCTCGCGCATCGGAATTCTTGCGAAGGCGACACCCAACTCGCTCCTGGTGTACGGCACCGACTTGGGAACCGGCATGCCGGCGTCGCGGATGCGCGTGCAGTTCGTCGTCAATCGCAGCTTTGCGACGCTTTTCACTAACGGCGACGGCATCGCGGCGTGGAACCGCTCGGGCCACCCCGTCTTCGTCTTGGCGCAGTGGGGAAACAGTTACGCCTTTTTGAGCTTGTTGCCGCAACCGCCGCTTCCGAGCACGATCGTCGGACTACGAACGGACTCGGCCGTCGTTCACGCCGGCGGAACGATACACGTCGCCGGCTTCGCGCGTTCTCGGGAACGCGGCGTCCTTCACTCGAGCCGCGGTAGCGCGCTCGTCACGATTCGCGGCGGCGCCCGAACGATCGCCCAGCAACGCGTCGCGCTCGACGAAGCCGGTGCGGTCGTCGCCTCGTTCGCAATACCGGCGGACACGCCGGCCGGCGATTATGCGGTCTTAGCGCAAGCCGGGGCGGGCGTGGGAGGCACGACGATCCATGTGGACGGCAACGCGGGCGGCCTTTTCCTCGATGTCGGCGCGGCGTGCGCGTCGGCGTGCGACTATCGGGAGGATCTCCCGTTGCGCGTCCACGCCTCGCGCGGTGCCGTGGCGGTGCAAGTGAGCGTCGTTCGTTCGCCGCACATCGATATCTCCGATGCGCCGGAAACGTCCACGTGGGGCACGGCTCGCTGGTTCGAAACGACCGTTCGCACGGACGATCGTGGCGATGCCACGGTTTTGGTGCCCAGGCCGAGCGATGGGTTGGCCTCGACGTACGGGGTACACGCAGAGGCGCAAGGCGCGACGGCGGACACGCGCGTGATCGTGCCGACGGCCGACGCCATCGTGCGCGTGCGTCTGGATGGTGCGGAGCAGAGCGGCGCCACGCCGATCGCGTTCGACGTCGAGGCGGTGTCGCGAGATGGGCGTCCCTTGGCGAGTGCTCCGGTGACGGTGCAACTCGTACACGGCACGACGGTCGCGCAGCAAACGCTGACGCTCGACGGCGCCGGACGTGCGCGCGGAGCTTTCGGCTCGCCGCAACTCGGCACGAATCTCGTTTTGGCGACCATCGATCGAGGCGGTACCGCCAAGGATGCCGCCCAGGTGCAAGTGGATGCCCAGGCGCCGTCCGCGGCGACCGACGGGCGCAGCGGCAACGTGCGCATCACGCTCGACAAGAGCGCCTATCGAGCCGACGAGGCGATGACGATCCGTGCGAGTGCAGCCGGCGCGTCCGGCAAAGCGTTGATTACATTCGAGAGTGCAACGGGCACGCAGGCGCAAGTCGTACCCATGCAACGAGCGGAGGCCGTCGGCCGTTTGCGTGCGCTCAATGGCGCGGGCGATTTGCGGGTCGGGGCCGCCGTCGTCCGCGACGGCGCCATCGAATGGAATACCGTTGCCGTCGCGCTGGCGGCCGCCGGGCGCCCGCAACTGTCACGCGTGGCGTTGCAGCGCGCCGAGTTCGCGCCCGGCGAGGCCACGAAGATCGGCCTCGACGGCGATAGTCAACGGGCCACCGTGATCGTCCGCATCAGCCGGATCGCGCCTTCCGGCAGCGCAATCTTTGCATCGGCTCCCGCGCTCCTCTCGTTCGGCGCCGCGACGACGCAGAACAGCGCCGCCGCAACGCCGACGTGGCATCCGTGGGTCGATTCCACGGGAGATCATGTCCAGGTGATCGGTTTCGTGCGGCGCAGCGCGCCGCCCATCGAGCTTTTGCTTCCGCAGGCCGACACAGAGTCGGTCGCCTGGAGCGCCCTTCGTACGACCACCGCAGCGGCGCCCATCACGATTCCGCAGACCAAGGGAGAGTACACCGTTTCCGTGCTCGCCATCTGCGACGACGGCAGCGTGGCGGCGGGCTCCTCGACGATCGTGGTTCGCTAGGATCTCGGCCGATGGCGCTGATGTTGCTCGACACATACGGCTTGGTCTATCGGGCGTTCTTTGCGTTGCCGCCGCTGAACACGAGCCACGGCACGCCCATTAGCGCAGTCTACGGGTTCACGATGATGCTCAACAAGCTGATCGTGGATGAAAAGCCGACGCATATCATCGCGGCCTTCGACAAGGGCATGCCGGCAGAACGCCTCGCGCGGTTTGCCGACTACAAGGCGCAGCGGCGCACGATGCCTGACGATCTGCGCAGTCAATTCTCAATCGTGCGGCGCGTTCTGGAGACTCACCGCATTCCCATCGTCGAGGTGGAAGGGCAGGAAGCAGACGACGTTATCGCAACGCTGGCCCGGCTTGCGCAAGAGTCCGCCGAGTCCACGATCGTCGTTACCGGCGATCTG
>JAFAQW010000304.1 GCA_019245995.1 Vulcanimicrobiota bacterium
AATTGCTTCTCGCTTGCCGTTGAGATGAAAGCGCCACGTTTTCGTTTCCGAAGGGTCGTCGAGAGCTAGCCAAACGAGGCCCACCGGTTTTTCCGGCGAGCCGCCTGAGGGACCCGCGATTCCGGTCACCGCCAGCGCGACGTTAGCGTTGAGCCGAACGCGTACGCCGCGCGCCATTTCGGCGGCGGCTTGCCCGCTCACCGCGCCGTGCGTATCGAGCGTGGATTGTCGTACGCCGAGCTGCTCCCGCTTCACCGCGTCGCCGTAGGCGACGACTCCTCCGAGGAAGCTCCGCGACGCGCCCGCTACGGCGGTAAGGGCCGCGGCGATGCGCCCTCCCGTGCACGACTCCGCCACCGCCAACGTGAGTCCGCGCTGCAACGAGAGTTCGAGGATTGCGCCGGCCGGCGTCACGTCGTCGCGTCCAAATACGAAGCCTGCCAGTCGCCTTTCGATCTCCGCGCGCAACGGCGCGATCAGGGCTTCGGCATACTCGATCGATCGCGCTTTTGCCATGATCTTCACGTCCACGCGAAAGCTGTGCGCCAGCACCGCGATCTTCGGATTCTGCGATTCGCGAAAAAGATCGGCGATACGGTAGTCCACCTCGGACTCACCAAGCCCGATCGTGCGGACGACGCTGGTGAGGATCGTTTCGTTCACTCCGAGACGTTGGCGCAGAAACGGTACCAACCGTTCGGTGACCATCGGCCGCATCTCCGAGGGCACGCCCGGAACGCACGCCACGAACTTGCCCTCCCGCGAGAATGCGACGAATCCGGGAGCGGTCCCATTGGGATTCGGCAAGGGAACGCTGCCGCGAGGGAGCTCGGCCTGCTTGCGATTATTGGAACGCATTTCGCGGCCGAATGCCGCAAAGATGCGCCGCATGTTCTCCAAGGCCGGCTCCGACAGCTCCACGTCCAGTCCCAGCGCATCGCAGACCGCTTCTTTTGTGACGTCGTCGATCGTGGGGCCCAGACCACCCGTCGTAAGGGCGCCGTTGGCCCGCGAGAGCACCTCGAGGATCAACGCGGCGATACGCGCGCGGTTGTCGCCGATGACGTGCGTCGCTCTAACGTCGATTCCGGCTTCGGCGAGGCGCTGCGCGATGAACGCCGTGTTCGTATCGATCAGTTGTCCGAGCAACAGCTCGGTACCGACGGCGATCAGCTCAACGCTCGCCATCCGCCTCGTCAAACCAACGCGGGTACGCGAACTCGACTCTAGCCTCGAAGTCCCGAGCCGCTTCGATCATGGCGCGCCGCCGAACCGGCGAATCTTCCGGTTGCGGATGCTCTGCCTGGACGCGCGCACGCGAGCGCGCGAGATGCCCGACGAACCGCTCGAACTTTGCGTCCATGGCGCGTTGCAGCCCCGCCTTCAGCGCCTTGGCGATTCGGGGCGCGAGGCCGGCGGTCGATATCGCGACCCTCACCGGCCCCGCCTTTGCGATCGCGGCCATCGCGACGAATCCGAACGCCGGCTGATCGATGCAGCACAGCAAGAACCGGCGGCGCTCGGCCCACTCGCGCAGACGCGCCGACAACTGTGCATCCTGCGGCGTCGAGATCACGAAGAAGGCGTCGCTCAAATCTTCCTCTCGCACGCCCGTCGCGTCGTAGATTCGGCGCACGACGGCTCCGCTTTCCGCCAATGCCTGCGCCTTCTCTATTGCTTCGCGATCGTCGTCCGCGCCGATGACGACGCAGGTCCGGCCGTCCAAGTTGAGACCAACCGGGAAGAAGGCCTTTCGCAGCACTAAAAGTCGACGGGCCGCAAGTAAAACTCGTTGATTGCGGTGTTCGTCAACATCGCCGTGGTCGGCAAGTGACGCTTCCAGTGCGTCGCGTCCACGCGGCCGCGGACCAAGGCGACATCGCTCGCGGAAAAGCCGCGCTCGACCATTTGCGCGTCGGAATAGCCGAGTAGCAGCTTTGCGAGGATCGCGTCGGCGCGGGCGTACGTAATCCCGAGGTCGGCCTCGTCGGTCTGGTCGGCCTGCAGATCCGCGGACGGCGCCTTGTCGATCAGCGCTTGCGGCACTCCCAAGTACCGCGCCAATTGCCAGACCTGTCCCTTGAACAAATCGCCGATCGGGTTCACGGGCGGCGTGTCATCCGCATGCCACGTGAAGTAGCCCAGAAGGCGTTCGGTCTTATTTCCGGTGCCGACCGGGAGGGCGTCGAGCTTCGCCGACTGATCGAACAGCACGACCATGCGAATCCGCGCCATGACGTTCCCACGCCGGCGCGCGTCCGCGTCAGGCTCCATTTCCAAGTAGCCGTCGACCGCCGCCGAGATGTCGATCGTGCGGCAGTGAATGCCCAGCGCGTCCACGACCATCTGCGCGTCCGCGAGGCTCGAGGGATGCGACGTCTTGTACGGCATGCGGAAAGCGTACACATGATCGGCTCCTAAGGCGCGAGCG
>JAFAQW010000093.1 GCA_019245995.1 Vulcanimicrobiota bacterium
GAGCGCACAAAAGGCGGTCGCAGCGATCGATTCGTCGCGACAAAAATCCACCGAAGCCGCGCGCGTCAAGTAAGGCTGCAGCGATGGATCGCGCGCTCTTCGCGGCCGCCAGCGGCATGGCGGCGCAACAACGCAACCTTGATACGATCGCCGACAACTTGGCAAACGCGGGCGTCGTCGGATTCAAAGGTTCTGCCCAAACGTTCGCCGCGCTGGTCGCGCCGGGGGAAGGCGGCCTCGGAACCGTCGCGCTCGGGCCGCGCCTGCTCTTCGCCCAAGGCAAACTCGCGCGCAGCCCGGGCCCTTTCAACATGGCGATCGAAGGCCCAGGGTTTTTCACTGTAACTGATTCCGCGGGACGTATTCGGTACACGCGCGACGGACAGTTCTCGCGCGCGGCCGACGGCACGCTGCGCAACGCGGCGGACCTGCGGCTCGCCGGCGTCCGCATTCCGGCGGAAGCCCTCTCCCTGACGGTCGGTTCCGACGGCAGCGTTTCCGCTGCCCTTGGTCCGGCGACGCGCGTGATCGCGCACATTCGTCTGGCTGAATTCGCGTCTCCCGAGCGCTTGCGCCCGCTCGGCGGCGCGCTGTTCGAGGCGACGCGCGAAGCCGGGAAACCGCGCCAGCTCGTCCCGGGGACGGAAAATGGTCCGAAGCTGCACTTCGGAATGCTCGAAGAGTCCAACGTCACCATCATCGACGCGATGATGCAGATCCTTACCGCGCAGCGTGCGTATGAGGCCAACGCAAAGGGCGTTCAAGCCGCCGACGAGATGCTGCGTATTGCCAACAACTTGCAGCGTGGATAGCGTCACGGCTTATCGGGCCGCGCAAATGTTCGAATCCGTGCTGCTGACGCCGGTCCTTCGCCCCATGATTTCCGGTGCCGGCCTGCTCGGCGATTACGAGCTCGACACGCTCGCGCGTGAGATCGCGGCTCACGACGACATCTTTGCGCGCCTGGTCGCGCGGCGTTTGGAGGGACGGCAATGAGCCCGGAGACGCAACGCGACGAACGCGTGCATGCGCTCCTGCCCTTGGCGCGCCGGCTCGCGCGCCGCTTGAAGCGGATGGTGCCGCACTTCGACTTAGACGACCTTACGAGCGACGGATGCGTTGGGTTGTTGCGCGCCGTCGACTCCTTCGATCCCCGGCGCGGGACGAAACTGGAGGAGTATGCCCGTCGCCTCATCGTCGGGGCGATGCTCAACGGCGTCCGGCGGATGGATCCGGTCTCCGAGCGCGCTCGGCGCATCGTGCGCGATGGCGAAAACGAACGTTACGCGTTGGCAGCCGCTCGTGGAGACGTTCCCAGCACCTACGAGATGGAGCGGCGGCGCCCGGGCTACCGCCGCGCGATCGCATCCGCGTACCGCGGGCAACCCCTCTCGCTCGACGCGCCCCTGCCGATCGGCGAATCGCTCGGCGGCGATTGGAACGAGGATCCCGCGCGTATCGTCGAGCAGCGCGCCCAATGCCGCCAGCTCGCGGCGCTGATCGAGGGCCTTACGCCGCGTCAGAAGCAGATCGTGCTCCTCCATTACTTCAACGAAACGTCGCTGCGAACGGTCAGCAAACGGCTCGCGATATCGCCTCAGAGGGCCTCCCAACTGCACCTTAGCGCCCTCGCGCAACTCAAACGGCTGGCGCACGGTGCGACGCGTTGAACCTGAAGAACGCCTAACAGCGGCGGCGCTCGCGCTGGAGCCGAGCCGCTCGGAGGCGGTCGTGGCGACCGTCCCCGAAGCGGAGCTCGAAACTGCCCTACTGCCGCAAGATCATCCGAGGTGGGTCAAAGATGCGGTGGCGGTGTCGCAGCGAGCCCGCGAACTCATCGCCAAGCTTCGCCCGATCGTCATCCGCGTTCTCTCTTTTTGGGACCACCAGATTCGTTCGATCGTCGTCGGCGACCGTCGAGTCTCCGTCGACGTGAGCGGTTGCTATCATGCCGATTGACCGAAATGCGCGGCGATCGCGACGGCGACCGTAGCGATGCCGAACAGCACAAAGTAGGCCAACCATTGCGCGAAGACGAGCACGTCGTGGATGTCACTGCGGTTTCGGTGCATTCTGTTACCTCCCACGGCGATGCTCTCATGCGAGGCTGATAGGCGCCGTAGAGAACGCTGTGATTGCGCTGAATTTTAACCGCTGGTGAAGAGGTTTTTCCCCGTCATGCGTTCGGGAATCGGCAGGCGCATCAGCGTCAGGAGGGTCGGCGCGACGTCGCCGAGTTTTCCGTCTTCCGCGAACACGCCGTGTAGGCCGTTAGCAAGCAGCAGCAGCGGGACGGGATTCGTCGTGTGCGCCGTGATCGGATTGCCGCTTGCGTCGATCTCTTCTTCCGCGTTGCCGTGGTCGGCCGTGATCGCGAGCAGGCCGCCGGCGCGCAGGGTTGCGTCGACGAGACGCCCGAGCGATTCGTCCACGATCTCGAGGCCCGCGATCGTCGGTTGCCATTTGCCCGTGTGGCCGAGCATGTCGGCATTCGCGTAGTTCATCACGATTGCATCGTATTTGCCGCTCTGAATGGCGGCGACTGCCGCATCGGTGATTTCGCGCGCGCGCATCGCGGGAGCCAGATCGTAAGTCGGCACCGAGCGATCGGACGGAATCAGCTCGCGATCTTCGCCTTCGAACTGATCCTCTCGCCCGCCGTTGAAGAAATAGGTAACGTGGGCGTACTTCTCGGTTTCCGCGAGCCGCATTTGGCGTAGTCCTTCGCGCGCGACGATCTCCCCAAAGGTATCGTATTGCGCACGCGGCCCGAAGAGCACCGGGTTGGTGTACTGTTCTTCGTACTTCGTCATCGTCGCAAAGAACGGATCGCGATACCGCTTTGAGGGAAAGACGCCGAATCCATCGTCGTAATACAGTTCCGTGCCGGCGTTGAAGGCCGTCAGGAGCTGTCGCGCGCGGTCCGGCCGAAAGTTGAAGAACAGGAATGCATCGCCGTCGTTGATGGGGCGCGGCGAGCTCACGATCGTTGGGGCGACGAACTCGTCGTCTTCGTTTCGCGCGTACGCCATGTGGACGGCCTCGAGCGCGCTGGGCGCGCGGTATTGCGCCTCGCCGTTGGCCAAGAGGTCGTACGCTAATCGCGTGCGCTCCCAGCGGCGGTCGCGATCCATCGCGTAGTAGCGGCCGGTGACGTCGGCCAGCGATCCCGAGCGCCCAACCGATGCGAGTTTGGCTTCGAGCTGTTCCACGTACTTCGCCGCAGAACGCGGCGGGGTGTCCCGTCCGTCGAGAAACGCATGGACGGCGATCGCGGCTCCCACGCCCACGGCCGCATCGATCAGCGCGAACAGATGCGTCATCGAGCTGTGGACGCAGCCGTCGGAGAGCAAGCCCATGAGATGCAGCGTGCCCGGTCCGCGCGCGACGTGCGCGAACGCGCGACTCAGCGTTTCGTTGCGCGGGAGTTCGCCCTCGGCGATCGCCGCATCGATGATGGTCACACCCTGCGGGACGACCCTCCCGCTTCCCAAATTCATGTGGCCGACCTCGCTGTTGCCCATCACGCCTTTGGGCAGACCGACCGCCTCACCCGACGCCTGCAGTAGCGTGTGCGGCCATCGCCGCAGCAAACCGTGCCAGACGGGGAGCGCCGCGGCCGCGATCGCGTTCCCTCGCTTCTCCGCACGAACGCCCCAGCCGTCGAGCACGGCGAGCACGACGGGACGATACTGCATTTACGCCGTCGCGGTTGCTATCAGGCTTGCGAAACCGTCCGGATCGAGCGACGCTCCGCCGACCAAACCGCCGTTGATATCGGGCTCGCGCAGGTAGTCCGCGACGTTCTGCGCGTTCATGCTGCCGCCGTAGAGTATCGGCGCTTCGCTGAGGCCGTCGAGGCACCCGCGAATCGCGCGCATGACGCGTTGCGCTTCGTCGGGTGCGCAACTGCGGCCGGTCCCGATGGCCCAGATCGGCTCGTATGCGAGGATCACGCGCGCGAGATCGACGTTCGCGAGACCGCGTAGTGCCAAGCGGGTCTGCCAGATCACGTGCTCGTCGATGATGCCCGCGTTCCGCTGTTCGAGCGTTTCGCCGACGGCGACGATCGGCGTGATGCCTTGTTCCAGCGCGGTGCGCACCTTCCGGTGCACCGCCTCGTCGGTTTCGTTGCAGTAGGCGCGGCGTTCCGAGTGGCCCACAATGACGTGCGAAACCCCGAACTCGCGCAACATCGGCGCGCTTACTTCGCCGGTGAATGCGCCTTCGAGCTCCCAATGCATCGTCTGCGCGCCGAGGCGCACGCGCGTGTTGCGCAGCGCCTGCCAGGCCGCTGGAATCGACGGAAACGGCGGAGCGAGTACGATCTCGACGTGGTGCGGCAGCGTCGCCGCCTTTGGCAAGAACAGGTCCAAAAACGCGGCCGTATCGGCGGCCGTTTTGTGCATCTTCCAGTTTGCCGCGAAGATCGTTCTACCGCTCAAGCGCTGCTACCCCCGGAAGCGTCATGCCTTCGAGGAACTCGAGCGTGGCGCCGCCGCCGGTTGAAACGTGCGTGGCCTTCGACGCAAAGCCCAGCATGTGAGCCGCGGCGGCGGCGTCGCCGCCCCCGATCACCGACGTGGCGCCCCCGGCCGTTGCGGCTGCAATGGCGTCTCCCACGACTTGCGTTCCCGCGCGAAACGCAGAACGTTCGTACACGCCCATGGGGCCATTGAACACAATCGTTTTCGCGTTTTTGATCGTTCTCGCGTACGACCGCGCCGTCGCGGGACCGATGTCGGCGATCACGTCGGCTCCGACGTCGGAGATCGGGACGACGCGGGCGGCCGCGCCGTCGTCGAGCGACGCCGCCACGACGGCGTCCGTCGGCAGGCCGAGCGCGACGTTGCGTTGCGCGCAAACGTCGAGAATTTGCGCGGCCGGTCCCAGATCGTCGTCGCGCAACGAGTGGCCGACGTTGACGCCCTGCGCCGCGAGCAGCGTGTTCGCCATGCCGCCGCCGACGCAGAACGCATTCACCAACTCGCTCAGACGTTGCAACAGACCGATCTTGTCTTTGATCTTGGCGCCCCCAATCGCGCAGACGAAGGGCCGCGCGGGATCGATCATAATCGCCGAAAGCGCGTTCAGCTCGGCCTCCATCAGGAATCCAGCGGCGCTGGGAAGCAGGTGCGCCACTCCTTCGGTGGAGGCGTGCGCGCGATGCGCGGTAGCGAAGGCATCGTTGACGTAGAGATCGCCGAGCTCGGCGAGGCGGCGCGCAAACGAAGAATCGTTGCGTTCCTCTTCGGGATGGAAGCGGACGTTTTCCAGCAGAAGGATGTCGCCGTCTGCCATCGCCGCCACGGCGTCCCCGGCCGGCTCGCCGATGCAGTCTTCCGCAAACGATACGCGGACGTCTAAGCGGTCCGCCAGCGCTTGGGCCACCGGGCGCAGCGACAGCGCCCAATTTATCCTGCCCTCGGGACGGCCGAGATGCGAAAGTACGATGGTGCGGGCGTCCCGTTCACGCAGCCAGCGCAGCGTGGGCAGAGCCGCGTCGATGCGGGCGGTATCGGCGATGGCGCCGTCGACCATCGGGACGTTCAAGTCTTCGCGCACCAACACGCGCTTGCCGCGAACGTCAAGCTGTTCGAGCCGGCGGAACGCCACGAGTTTTAGTGCGTCGCGGCGGGAATCGACGTGAGGACCATCGCGGTCAACTCCGCCAGTCGGCACGAGTATCCCCACTCATTATCGTACCAGGCCGCGATCTGAACGAGATCACCATTGGCGTTGTTTAACTTGGCGTCGATGATCGAGCTCGACGGATTCTGCTTGAAATCGCTCGATACGAGCTCGTCTTCGGTGTACGACACGTACTTGCGAAGGTCGCCTTCGGCGGCGGACTTCAGGATCGCGTTCAGCTGCGCTTTCGTCGTCGGCTCCCGCGTCTGCGCTACGAGGTAGATCATCGAAACGGTCGGTGTCGGCACGCGCAGCGCGAAACCGTCGAACGTTCCTTCGACTTCCGGAATGGTCAGGTAGAGCGCCTTCGCCGCGCCCGTGGAGGTCGGCACGATGTTCGTCGCGGCGTTGCGCGCGCGGCGCGGGTCCTTGTGCGGACCGTCGAGCACGTTTTGGTCGTTCGTGTAGGAGTGGATGGTCGTCATGAACCCCTTAACCCAGCCAAGATTGTCCACGACAGGTTTCACCGCCGTCGCCAGGCAGTTGGTGGTGCAGGACGCGTTGGAGATGACGTGGTGTCTCTCCGGATCGTAACGGTCGTGGTTCACGCCCAGCACGATGGTGATGTCCTCGCCGCTCGCGGGCGCCGAGATGATGACCTTTCGCGCGCCGCCGCTATCGATGTGGGCTCGCGCCTTTTCGGCGTTGGTGAAGAGCCCCGTGGATTCGATCACGACGTCCACGCCGAGGTCGCGCCATGGCAGCCGTGCGGGGTCGCGTTCGCCGAACACCGTGATGTTCTGCCGGTCGATCGTCAGCGCCTGACCGTCTGCGCTCACGTTCCCCTGGAACATCCCGTAGTTGCTGTCGTATTTGAAAAGGTGCGCGCACTGACGCGCGTCGATCAGATCGTTGACCGCGACGATATCGATCTCGGGATGGCGTTCGACGACCGCTTTGGTGAAGTTCCGTCCAATTCGGCCGAAGCCGTTGATGCCGATGCGCATATGCCGCGTTTACCTGGCCGGTTTGGCGCTCCCCTGCATTCCTCGTAACGACGCGACGACTCGCGCGAGCGCCGCGAGGCGGCCGCTCACGCTCGCTTTTGCGATTGGCGGATTGCAACGCCGGCCCAGCTCGGCGAGTGACTCTTCGGGATGTGCGATCCTAAGTTCGGCGATCTCGCGCAAGGCCGACGAGAGCCGCCCCAAACCGTAGGCGTTTTTTAGATATTCGATGGCGCTGCATTGCACGGCGGCGGCCTGCGCACAACGTTGCAAGTTTGCCGCTTCGGTATTCACGAGCCGGTGAATGCGGTTCTTCGTTTCTCGCAGCGCCCGAACGTCTTCGAGGTGCAGGACGGCGCCGAAGGCGCCGATGCGCGTGAGCACCTCCGCGATCGCATCGAAGTCCTTGAAGTATAGCACGTCTCGGCCCTTGCGCCGCGTCACCTTCGGCCGCGCGGCAATGCTGCGCAGCATCCACGCGAGGCGCTCGGCGGCACCCCGGCGACGCAGGACGAATTCCAGATGATAGCCTTGCGTTCCCGATGCGATCGAACCACACGCGAGGAACGCCGCGCGAACGTCCATCAGCCGGTCGCACTTGTGCACGGGCTTATCCGGGGTGTCCAGCAGTTCCGGCGACAGCGCGATCGCAAACGTGGGCAACCGGTGCAAGCGCGCCGGCGCGCGCGATTGAATGGGATAGCGCTTGCGGTCTTCGAGCAACGACCAAAAGAGCCGCGCGATGGCGTTGCGATGGGTGACGAACTCGCCGTCGATCCCGCCGTACAACGCGAGTGCCTCGAGCAGTGCTTGCCGGCAGTGGGCCTCCTGGGGAATCTCACGTGCGAGCGCATCCTTCGTATCGGGCGAGATCACAGCCATTCCGCCTCGTCGCGGCGAGAGTCCACGATTTCGTACAGGTCGGCGGCTTTCGTCGCCGGCGTCACCCTCAAAGGAACTTCACGAATGCGTACGGTGACGTACTTGGTCGCGTAGTGAATTTCCAACTCGTCGCCCGGCTTCACCTGATAACCTGGCTTCAGCGGCCTGCCGTCTTTGGTGATGCGCCCGTGCTCCAGCGCCTCGTGAGCCTCGCTCCGGCGCTTCGCCAGCCGCGACACT
>JAFAQW010000218.1 GCA_019245995.1 Vulcanimicrobiota bacterium
GCGCGCCGCGGCGAATGCGTACCACCACGTCAGGCCCGGCCAGACGCCGCCCAGGAGTCCTGAGAACGCCGCGGGGTCGTAGCGCGGATCTAAGGCGGACGCGGTGCGCAACCCGGCCTCGGTCCAAAAATCCGGCGAATTCAGGCGCGAGATCACGCGAAACCCCGTCTCCTCATCGCACGCGCCGAACATGACGGGAAAAACCTCGTCGCCGGTGACGTCGGTGTGCGGGTTGCCCCGAACGTCGACGTTGAGGTAGAAGAGGCCGTTCTTGGAGTTGATCAGGTGGCGTTGCATCGCCGCCTTGATTTTGGCCGCCGCATCGGCGAACGCGGTGATGTCGGCGTCTTGTGAGTCGATGCGTTCCGCCAGGTGCGCGAGCGCGCGCAGGGCCGCCGCGCACTCGGCGTTGATCTCGGTGACCGCCCCGTTGATCGAATAGTTCGGAATGATGTTGCGCCAGCTCGCGATCGCCCAGACGTTTCCGCGCGGGTCGTCGGCGGCGCAAAAGACGAGATCGCGCTCGTCCATCTGCGAGATGATGTAGTTCCCGGCGCGCTGGAGCGCGGGGAAGATGCGGCGCAGCCATTCTTCGTCGCCCGTGCAACGGAAGTGGTGGTTCGCGGCCATGATAAACAGCGGCGTGTCGTCGTTGATGTTCAGCCCATCGTCCTCCACTTTGCCGGACAGCGCCTCCACGAACTCGGGCAGCTTTCCGTTGGGATACTGCAGCCGCGCCGCCGTATCGAGCAACGAGCGAGAGAATTTCGGCGCGAAATAGTCGCAACCGTAGACGAACCAGGCGCAGTCGCGAATGACGACGTTCGACGTGACGCCGGGATCGTTGGTGAAGAGCCAGCCGATCGGAAAGCGCGCCATGACGCGGCGCATGTTGACCTTGCTCCAGAGCGCGCCGTCGTTGATCACGTCGTCGGGCGTGATCACCTCGCCCCGGTGCAGCTCATTATCGAGCGCGTTGAGCGTGTGTTCGAGCGATTCGACGCCCGAGACGGCGGCGAAGTGCTTGAGGGCGTCGGGGTCCTCTTTTTCATAGATGCCGGTCTTGAACGCAAAACGCTCGGATTGTCCCGGCGGGACGAGGATGTCGAGCTGAAGGCTGCCGAGGATGTCGCCGTGGGCGTCGGTCGCGTTGCTGAGCGGCGCCGTGCGCGACATGCTGTAGACGTTGCCGAAGTCGAAGCTCGTTTCGTACGCCGTGGGCTCGCGCGTCAGGCCGAACACACGAATGGGACTGTCCCCGCTGACGTTCCGCGCCACGAGACCGAAGACCGACGCGTCGTACGCGGCAGTGACGTCGTCAGACGTGTCCCCGCGGAGTCGCGCGAAACCGTTGACGCGCAAGTCTTGTTCGTGCTCGCCGCGATTTTCCAACTGCACTACTTGGTAGAGCACCGGCGGATCCGATTGCGTCGAATCCTGCAGCCAACTCAACGGCAGAAAGGTCGTTTCCGTTACGTAGATGGAGCCGCCGCAGTCGAACCGCCGCCGCAAGAACGCCGGGTGGATCTCCACGGCGACCTCTTCGAGGTCGAGCAGCAACGGCGTGTACACTTTCTTCGGTTCGGCGGCCCCAAAGGAGCCTGTGTCGCGCAGCGGACGCCCGGCGATCGAGAAACGAATCGCGATCGATCCGATCACCGTGCGTCCGCGAGCGATGGAAAAGACGCGTTCGACGTCGCCGGTATTTTTGGTATTGACCCACAGAGCGCTGTTGCCGAAGCTCGGCCCCATGCCCAGCCGCCCCGCCGTGGTCCGATAGCTCGGCAGCAGCAGCGCCGGATCGATATGGTACGTGGATGATTTTTCGGCGGCCGAGCTCATGCGGGCTGTTACCCGTCGACGGCGGCCCCCTCCCGCCGACGGCGGTTTATTGCGCCGGAGGCCAGACCGCGATGCCGTCCGTCCACGCCTTGCTGTTCCATTCGGACGCGTGGATGGTGGCGACCATCTTTGCCGCCGGATAGGTAAATATCTCGACGTCGAAGTTGCCGAAGTTCGTTACGTACAGCAACGTATGATTCGCGTTGAACGCCATGCGCAAGGCGGTCCCCGGTACGTCGATCGTTCCTATCGCGTGGCCGGCTTGCGAGTAGATGTGGATCGGGCCGCTGCCGTCTGCGACCAGCAGATTCCCCGAGCCGTCTTCGGCGATTCCCCACGGCGTCCCGAAGCTCACCGGGAGATCGTGCGGCTTTCCACGCCCATGCCGAAACCGCGCGATGTGTCCGTTGCCTGAGGGATCCGAATACGACACGAAGACGTCTTTGCTGGATGAGTCGCGCACCAGGCTGATCGCTTGAAACGACTGAGGAATCGTCGCCGTCCGCAACGGCGAGCTTCCACTCGGGCCGTAGAACGAGAGCGACCCCGGTCCGAACTGGCCGTCGGGCCCGTAGTTGGTCGCGTACAGATGCTGTCCGTTCTTGACGGCGATCACGTCCGAAACGTTGTATCCCGGCACGATCAAACGCGACGGTTGCGACGCGCCTTTCGGATACACCGCGATATCGCCGACGCCCGGCCCTTCGGTTCCGATGCCCTCGTCCGCGACGTACAGATTCGCAAGCGAATCGGTGTGCAGACCCTGCGGTCCGTTCGAATCCACGATCTGTCTCGTCTGCCGGTACTTCCCCCTGACGAGCGTGAAGGTGTCGATCGTTCCGGCTTCCGATCCGACGTACACCACCGCTGCGGCGTGCCGCAGCGGCGCGCTTGGGGCATGCGACGTGGTAGCTGATGTGGCGTTGGTCGAGGTAGGCGCGCCCGGAAGGGTCGCGGTGCCGGCCGCGCCGCAGCCGGCCAACGTCAAGATGGCGATGATCCTCATGAAGCGCACGGTGTTGCTCCTCTCGTCGTTACGAAGTTGCGATCAGCTTCGCTCGTAAAGATAAAAAAACTCTAAAGCGTCGCGGCATGACTTATCCGCGGCGCTTCGAACGGCTAGTCATGCAGACGATCCGCACGCGTTGCCCGTTCTTCGCCGCATTCTTTCTTACCGCGTGCGCGGGCCTGTCTTCGCCGCGCGTGATGCCGGCGGTCGAACCGGCGCAGGGCGCCGCGCACGCGAAAACGGCGCAGTTGAACGAGCTCGCAAATCTCGACTACGGTAGCGGCACGATAACGGTCTTTACGATCCGCAACGGCAAGGCGATCGTCAAGGCGTCGTTCAAGCCCGGACATGGCTACGCTCAAGGTATCGCCATGGATCGCCGTAGCCGCGTCTACACATCGATGTCGCCTCCCGGCGGGAACCCGTGTGCCGCTTGCGTTGGCGTCTTCACGGACACGGGAAAGCCCGTCGCGCTACTGCTCGCGCCGATCCTGCCGGGGGCGTCCGGAGCGCCGTCGCCGACCGACGTCTCCGTGGACGTGCACGGCAATGTCTACGTGAGCGACTACGGCCAACAGGCCGTGTACTTCTTTTCGGACGATGAACGAGCCGGCGGCGCACCGACCGTGATCGTACAAGGGTCGCAAAACGCCGCGTCGGTTCTAGCGACGCCCGACGGTGCGAACGTGTTGGTCTCGGGCGGATGCGGATTCGCGAGCGTACGTCCGTATACGCTCGTGACGCGAGGCCACTATCGGCAAGGCTCGTGCTATGGCATTGGAACGATTGCGCTAATCGGCGGCGCGGTAGACGATGCTTTGGACACCCTGACGCCGGTGGACGGCATCTTCGGCGTGGTCTCGGTGAGCTCGCCAAGCGGCGGAACGCTGTTTTACACTCCGGATCAGTACGCCGGGGTCAGCGGCGTCGCGCTGAACCACGATGCGTCCGTGGCGTACGTGGCGGATGCTACGCTTCAGGTCGTCTACGCGTTTGCGCGGCCGGCGCAGGGCTGGCTGTTAGGCGGTCAGCCGGAGCTCATCGCGACCTATACAGGCTTTAAGAATCTCGACATCATCGCGGTTCCATGAAGCGACGTCGCCGAGGCGGCGCTGCAAGCCGAGCTCACGGCGAGTCCGCGCTCGCCTGCCGCACTCCGCGCGCTGTCGCAGCGGCGGCGAGGGTCCTTGACCGGCGGTTTGCGAATCTCTCGGCATGTGCCGCAATATCAAGCTGCTTCATAACTTCGCGCCGCCGGCGAGCGATGAGGAGGTGCGCGCGTCCGCGCTCCAGTTCGTGCGCAAGGTGAGCGGCTTCAACCGTCCATCGAAGGCAAACGAGGCCGCGTTCGAGCTTGCGATCCAACGCATTAGTGCGGCGACCCACGAGCTGCTGCAGTCGCTCGTCGCGCACGCGCCGCCGCGCGATCGTGACGTCGAAGGGGCGAAGGCGCGCAAGCGGAGCGAGCTGCGCTTCGCGCGCAACTAGCGCGTCTGCGAGCTTCGCGCTTGAGCTTTCTGTAAGACGAGCTTCGCGGCCGCGACGTCTTCGATGGCGAGGCCCAACGATTTGAAGATCGTCGTCTGATCGCGCGACGGCGCCTTCGTGCCGGCAAAAATTTCGCCGGCCTCGGCATAGATTGTCGCGCCGGCCAGTATCACGTCGCCGGCCTCACCGGCAGCCGCCTCGCGCGAATCGACGACCACGACGTTCCTCATCGCTTCATCGTCGAGCTCGCGCCAATCAGGACGCGACGAGCCGACCGCGTTGACGTGGGCGCCGGGCTTCAGCCAGTTCCCCTGCAGAATCGGCTCGCGGGCGGCGGTCGCGGTGACGACGACGTCGGCATCGCGGGCGGCGAGCTCCGCCGAAGCTACGGCCGTAACGCCGTGTTCGCTCGCGAAGCGCCGCGCGTGCTCTACGTTGCGGCTCCAAACGCGAGTTTCCGCGAACGTACGGTCGTGCGATAACGCCGCCAAGTGCGCGCGCGCCTGAACGCCGCTGCCCAATATCGCCAGCACGCGGCTATTTGGAGGTGCGAGGTAGCGCGTGACCGCGGCGGAGACGGCGGCCGTTCGCATCTCCGTGATTAGACGGCCATCCATCGCGGCCAACGGGCGTCCGGTTCCGGTGTCGTAGAGTAGGATCGTCGCGTGGTGCGTCGGGAGGCCAACTGTCGCATTGACCGGATAGAACGTGACGAACTTGAGACCCATCACGTCGCCGGCGACGGCCGGCATCATGCCGAGATACTTGTGCCCCTCTTCGATCGTCAGGATATCCCGTACCGGATTCACGACGTTGCCGCGCGAGAATTGCGCCAGGGCACGTTCCATCGCGCCGATTAGCTCCGGCCAGCTCAACAGCG
>JAFAQW010000246.1 GCA_019245995.1 Vulcanimicrobiota bacterium
GCGGCGATCACTACGTCACCGTGCACGTCGTCGTGCCCGCGAAGCTCAACAAGCGCCAGCGCGATATCTTGGAAGAATACGCGCGCGCGGGCGGCGACGCGGTGGACGAACGCGGCTTCTTCGAGCGCGTCAAGGACGCGTTCCGTCCCGATTGAGCCAACCGCATCGCTTTTTCGTCGAAGGAGAACAGCAACTCGGCGGCACCGTGAGCATCGGCGGCGCCGACGCGCGCAAAATCGTGCGCGTGTTGCGCCTGCGCCGCGGCGACACGATCGAGGTCGTGGACTCCACCACAGCGCGCTTCACCGCCGCAATCGAAGAGGCCGCGGAGCGCGTGCGCGTCACGCTGCGCGAACGCGTGGCGACGTCGCCGTCCGACGCGCCGGCGCTGCGTATAGACGTCGCGCAGGCCGTGCCGAAGTCGGCGCGCATGGAGTTCGTCGTCGAGAAGTGCACGGAGCTCGGCGCGTCGGCGTTTCTGCCGTTCTACTGCGAGCGCAGCGTGGCGCGGCGCGCGGGTAGCGAAAAGGTCGAGCGCTGGCGCCGGCTCGCGCGCACGGCGGCGGCGCAGTCGGGCCGCAGCGACGTGCCGAGCGTCTCGGCACCGATCGCGTTCGACGAACTGCTCGAGCGTTTCGCGCAGTATCGGGCGGTGTTCTTCGCGTGGGAGATGGCGCCGCGCGTCGCGTTGCGCGAGCGTTTGCCGGCGATCGTTCCGCGCGCGGGAAAGGCGCTCGCGGTCGTCGGCCCCGAGGGCGGCTTCACGCACGACGAGGCGGCGGCGGCGACGGAGCGCGGCGCGGAAGTGCTGTGGCTCGGGCCGCGCATTCTGCGCACGGATACCGCGGCGATGGTGTTGCTGGCGGTAATCGGCGCCTTTGCGTCGTAGGGGTACCGATTGCGCATGGCGTTTCCGTTCTCGATTGCGATCCCCACCTATAACGAAGCGTCCGGCATCGAACGATTGCTGCGCGCGCTCGCGCACATGTTCGCGCGCCACAGCATGGACGGCGAGCTGATCGTCGTGGACGACAACTCGCCCGACGGCACCGGCGCGATCGTGGATCGGCTCGCGCGCGAGCTGCCCGTGCGCTGTTTGCATCGTCCGGGCAAGTTGGGGCTGTCGAGCGCGGTCATCGCAGGCTGGGGCGCGGCGCGCGCGGACTCGGTCGCGCTGGGCGCGATGGACGCGGACTTCAGCCACGACATCAACGCGCTGCCGCAGATGGTCGACGCGCTGCGATCCGGCGAGTACGGGCTCGCGGTCGGCAGCCGCTACGTGAGCGGCGGCGGCATCACCAACTGGCCGAAGCGCCGCATCGTCACGTCGGTGGTGGCGTGCTGGCTCGCGCGGCCGCTCACGCGCGTGCGCGACGTCACGAGCGGCTACTTCTTGGTTCGCCGCGACGCGTTGCGCGGCGTCACGCTCAACCCGATCGGCTTCAAGATCGGCCTCGAGGTGATCGCGAAGGCAAAGTACGGCAAGGCAATCGAGGTTCCGTACGTCTTTACCGACCGCGTGGCCGGCGAGTCGAAGCTCAACCAGCGCGAGATTCTCAACTACCTCAAACAACTGGGCAGCCTGTACGCGGCGTGGCTGCTGCCGCACCGGGCCAAGGCCTGATGCCCAAGCGCGACTCCTCCTTGTGGACGAAGTGCCCGAAATGCGGCGAGGTGCTGTACCGGCGCGACTTGGCCGCCAACCTCGACGTGTGCTCGCGCTGCGGACATCACTTTCGCATGCACGCGTACGACCGCATCGCGATGCTCGCGGACGGCGACTTCACGGAGATCGGCGACGAGATCGCGCCGGGCGATCCGCTGGGCTGGACCGACAAGAAAACGTATTCCGCGAAGCTGGCGTCGGATCGCGAGCAGAGCGGCCTCAACGAATCGGTCGTGTGCGGCTTCGCGACGATCGGCGGCTTCGCGGTGGCGCTGGCCGTGATGGACTTTCATTTCCGCGGCGGAACGATGGGGCGCGTCACGGGCGAGCGCATCACGCTGCTGCTGGAAGAGGCGCGCCGGCGCAAGGTGCCGTGCACTATCTTCGCGGCGTCGGGCGGCGCGCGCATGGAAGAGGGCATGCTGGCGCTGATGCAGATGGCCAAGACCACGGCGGCCGTCACGCGCTTCATGGACGACGGCAACGCGCTGATCGTGGTGCTCACGGATCCCACGACGGGCGGCGTCGCCGCGTCGTTCGCGTTCCAGGCCGACGTGATCGTCGCTGAATCGCGCGCGATGATCGGCTTCGCGGGACGGCGCGTGATCGAACAGACGATCCGCCAGCGCCTGCCCGATCAGTTTCAAACGGCGGAGTTTTTGCTGGAGAAGGGCGCGATCGACATGGTGGTAGATCGCCACAACCTCAAACCGACCCTCATCCGTTTATTGCAATACGTTTGTCATGCGACCCCAAGCTTTGTCACCCTGAGCGCGCCGCAAAGCGGCGCAGTCGAAGGGCTGTCGAAGGGTGACCATGCGGCAACGTAACGCATGAGCAACAACGTCATCGTCGAACGCGAACGCGGCTTGGGTGAACTGGAACGCCGCATCGCGGAACTGCGCGAGGCGTCGGCGGCGCAGCCGCTGGACATGTCCACGGAAGTGGCGGCGCTGGAAGGACGCTACCGCCAACTGCTCGCGGAGCTGTTCGGAACGCTGTCGCCGTGGGAGAAGGTGCACATGGCGCGGCATCCGGCGCGCCCCACGTCGCTCGACTACATCGCGCGCTTCGATCGCTTCGACGAGCTCCATGGCGACCGTCACTTCCGCGACGATCCCTCGATCATCGGCGGCTTCGCGCTGCTGCGCGGACGCTCCGTGATCGTCATCGGCCAGCAGCGCGGTCGCGACACGAAGGAAAACCTCAAGCGCAACTTCGGCATGCCGGCGCCGGAAGGCTATCGCAAGGCGACGCGCCTCGCGCGCCTCGGCGCGCGCCTGGGGCTGCCGATCGTCACGTTCGTGGATACCAAGGGCGCGGATCCCGGCATCACGTCCGAAGAGCACGCGCAGTCCGAAGCGATCGCCACAGCGCTGGTCGCGTTCACGACCGCGCCGGTGCCGATCGTCGCGACGATCGCCGGCGAAGGCGGCTCCGGCGGAGCGTTGGCGATTGCGATCGCGGATCGCGTGTTGATGTTGGAGCACAGCACGTACTCCGTCGCGTCGCCGGAGGGTTGCGCGGCGATTCTGTGGTCGGATGCGGGCAAAGCGGAAGAGGCCGCGGCGCGGTTGAAGTTGACGGCGGATGACCTTCACCGCTTCGGAATCGTGGACGAGATCGTGCCCGAGCCGCTCGGAGGCGCGCATCGGGACGCAACGGCGGTTGTGAACGCGACGCTCGATCGCATTGATGCGGCGCTGTCGGGGTTGACGGCGCTGCCGGCAGCGCGGCTGCTCGAGGATCGCTATCAGAAGTACCGCCGAATTGGGCAATGGCAGGCAGAGGCGCAAGAAGAGATCGAGCGCGTTCACTAACGCGCCGCACGTTGCCCCTGCTTCGCCTCGGCGGACGCATCGTCGCCGCGTCGGTCGCCATACTCATCGTCGGCTTGGTCGTCGTTCAGTTCGCTCGCGTTATTGGGCAGAACGTCGCGGCGGCGCGTCAGCTCCCGCAGATTCACTCCGATATTAGCGCGCTGCAGAAGCGCCGCGCCGACCAGCAGCAAGAGTTGCGCCGTTTGAGCGATCCCGAAGGTGCGGTGCCGGAGATTCACGACCGCTTGCGCCTGGTGCGGCCGAACGAAACGATCATTCTGGTGTCGCCCCAGCCTGCTCCGCAAGCATCGCCGAATCAGTGAGCGACACTCAGGGCGGAATCGTCATCAACCTCAACGCGTACGGCGCGACGATTCGCCTCGACGGCGGCGAGCTCGCAAGCGCCGGCGCGGCCGACGTGGACGGGCATCGCGATCGGTATCAGCGTGCGCTGTGGCAAGGCACGCGGCTCGCGTTCGAGGTGCGCCGCACCGGGCGGCGCTGCGCGGTGAAACTGGCGCCGCAGATTCGCGACGAGCGGCTCGAAGAGCAGATCGCGGCATACCTGAAGAGCACGCAGGAGTGGGAACCCGCCGACGGCGTGCCGGCGGCGGAGCGCCACTTTCTGCGCAAGAAACGGCGCGCGGCACTCTTTAAGGGGTTGTCATCCTGAGCGCGAGCTTGTGCTGAGCGAAGTCGAAGCGCGCAGCGGCGCAGCAATGTCATGCTGAGCGCGCCGCGGAGCGGCGCAGTCGAAGCACGAAGCACGAAGCACGCCCATGAGTAAACGCTATGCGATCGTCTCGATTGGCACGAACTCCACGCGCGCGCTGCTCGCCGACGTCGATCAGGATCCGCCGCGCATCGAGCTGGCGCGCTCGATCGGAACGCGTCTCGGCGAGGGGCTCGGAGAACAGGGGCGCCTGGGCGACGAGCCGATGCGCCGAACGCTCGACGCGGTGTCGCAGCTCGCCCGCGCGCTGCGCGGACACTACGTGCGGCTGTTCGCGGTGAGCACGAGCGCGGTGCGGCGCGCGGAAAACGGCGACGAGTTTTCTGCGGAAGTGCAAAAGATGCTGAACGTGCCGCTCCGGCTGCTGAGCGGCGAAGAAGAAGCGGCGGCGTCCTATCGCGGAGCGCTGACCGCGTTCGGCGCGCTGCGCGGCGAAAAAGTGGGAGTGGTAGACGTCGGCGGCGGCAGCACGGAATGCGCGGTCGGGGATTCCAACGTGCCGGAACGTGTGCTGTCATGCGAGATCGGGGCGGTCCGCCTCACGGAAGCGGGTGCGGAGCCGGCTCAGATGCGCGAAATGGCGCGCGAGGCCTTGAAACCATTGGAAGAACTGAAACCAATCGAACGCCTCGCGTTTGTCGGTGGCAGCGCGACGACGACCGCGGCGATCCTGCGAGGCGGCAAGCCGTTCGGCCTTTCACATACGGTCACGCGCGACGACTTGAAGCGCGTGCTCGAGCAATTGCTCGGAATGAATGTCGACCAGCGAAAGAAGGTTGCCGGAATGCGGGCACAACGCGCCGACATCTTGCCGGCGGGAATCATCATCCTCGAAGGGGCGCTGACGGCGCTCGGCCAGGAGCGCGCGATCGTAACGACGGCCGACTTGCTGCTGGGGGTACTGTTGCAGGAGCGGGATGCAGGACAAGCCGCGCGCGTCCACGGAGCACCGCCAACGCGAAGGGAAATGTGGGGATGAACGACACGCAGATACGCGAGCATATCGAGGAGCTGGTTTCGGAAGAGCACCG
>JAFAQW010000168.1 GCA_019245995.1 Vulcanimicrobiota bacterium
GGTGTCGCCGCTGGTCGTTCGACTCGTCGGATTGGCGTGCGGCGCGCCGGGCCCGCCACGACTTCTTGGAAGAACTGACGGCCTTAGCGACGCCGGAGAGCGATATCCGGGGCGCGGAAATAATCTTCGGGGAATTGACGGCCAACGCCGCGCAGTATGCTCCGGGGCACCTAGACGTCGCGCTCGATCTCGATGGGGAGAAGCCGGTACTGCACTTCATCGATCGCGGCGCCGGTTGTTCGATGGTCGCACCGCCGGACCCGCGGGACTTGGTCGAGCATGGCCGGGGATTTTGGCTGTTGCACCGTCTCGGCGGTGAGATCACCATCGAAGTGCTGCCGGGCTTCGGAAGTCGGATTAGCGTCGGGCTTCCGGTGGTAAGAAAAGCGGTGTAACGCGATTTTGCACGACCGATAGGAGAAAGCGCCATGTCCATCGCGCGAGTCACCGAAATTTCTTCCACGTCTCCAAACGGATTCGACGACGCCATCCGTCAAGGAATCGCTCGGGCCGCCCAGACGCTGCGCGGCATCACGAGCGCCTGGGTAAAAGATCAGAACGTCATGATCGATGACGGAAACATCGCGGAGTTTCGCGTCAGCCTGCTCGTCACGTTCGTGCTCGAGGAGTAAGCGGCGTCAGGCGTTCTCCTCGTCGTCCTTGACGTAGAGCGTCCACGGCTTTTGGGCATGGTGATCGGGCGGAAACGTTTCGCCCGCCGTGAAATGCCGTCGCACGCCGCACTCCGAGCACTCGTACTCGCCGCCTACTTGGACCTGCTCGCCACCGTTGCCGAAAATCTCTGCCATGGACGCATATCTACCATGCGCGGCGCGCGTTCAATCGCCTAGGAACCGGTAACGAAAAAGGCGATCCCGGCGAGGGTGACGATGGCGGTCACGCCCCAGCCAGCCGCGACCAGCCACGGTGAGCCGCGGTGCCCTCGCGTCGTGCGGTGATCGCGTTCCAACAGCATCATCAGCGCGAGCGTCAGCGGCGTGGCGAGGCCGCCGGCGATCGACGCGATGAAGAGCAACGTCACCACGGGAACGTGCAAGAAGCAGATCGTGGCACCGATCGCCAGGCAGACGTACACGACGGCGTAATGCTGCGGTGCCTTGCGTGGCGAATCGTCGAGCGAGCCTCTCCAGCGGAAAGTTTCGCACATCGCATTCGCGGTGCCGGCCGCCAGCACGGGGACCGCGAGGAACGCCGACCCGAACAGGCCGATCGCGAAAACGATCGGCGCCCAACGGCCCGCAAACGGCGCCAGCGCGCGTGCGGCATCCTGTGCCGTTTCAATTTGGTGATGATGCACGCCGAGCGTCGCCGCCGTGGCCGTCAAGATAAACCACAGGATGACGAACGTAAAGAGCACGCCGGGAATCGTCGCCAATTCGGCCATGAGCAACCGCCGGCGAGGTGGACGATCCGTCGCCACTTCCACGGTCTGCCAAAAATACGCGTATGCGGTGAGAAGCGTGCCGAACAGCGCGAGGATCGTCTGCATCGTTTGCTTACCCCTGCCGAGGTGCGGGATAAAGCCGCGCGCGACCGCGTGCCAATCGGGATGCGCGAGGACGGCGGCGGCCGTGTACGCCAGAAACGCCAGCGGCAGCACGGAAAAAAACGCGCGCGTGCGATCGAAGTTTTCCCACGAGAGTATTGCGCCGATCAGAAGTGCCAGCGGCACGGCCCACACGATCTCCGGCACGCCGGTAAGGAGGTCGAGCGACGCCGCGCCCGCCTGCAGGTCGGCGCCGATGGTGATGAGGTTCACGGCGACGATGGAACCGAGCGAAATCCACGTGATCGCCACGTGATAGCGCGACCGAACCGCGGCTTGCAAACCCTTGCCGGAGACGCCGGCCAAGTGCGTCGCCAACATCTGTACGACGATCAGCATGGGAACGATGAGCACGAGCACCCACTCGAGCCCGTACACGGTGACCGCTCCCGCCACGGCGATCGTTCCGACGGTCGTCGGATCGTTGTCCGCGGCCGCCGACACGAGGCCCGACAGAATAGATTTCTTCGCCACGGCTTTTGCCTCGCGGTCGGCGCCCATCCCGACCCCTATACCCACTGCACGTCACCCTGAGCTTAGCCTGTCCTGAGCTTGTCGAAGGATCGAAGGGCGAGGGGTGACGTAGCGGCGCGGCTAAAATTCGGCGGTAAATGTCGGCCGCCGAGTATCTACCCGCTAGACTCTCTCTTACGAGCCTGCGTACGGCCGCCGCGGGTTGCCGCGGATGCGATCTCTACAAGTACGCAACGCAGACGGTGTTCGGCGAAGGGCGCGCGCACGCGCGCCTCATGTTGGTGGGCGAACAGCCCGGAGACTACGAAGATCGCGCGGGGCGGCCGTTCGTTGGTCCCGCGGGAAGGATTCTGCATGAAGGCCTGGAGGCGTCCGGGATCAGAACGCGCGACGTGTACGTAACGAACGCCGTGAAGCACTTCAAGTTCATCGAGCGGGGTAAACGCCGCATCCACAATAAGCCCAAGACGATCGAGATTCGCGCTTGTAAGCCATGGCTCGAAGCCGAATTGTCGGTGATCAAGCCGCAACTGATCGTGGCGCTGGGTGCAACGGCCGCCCAATCGCTGCTGGGCCCCGGCTTCCGCCTGCTGGCGAATCGCGGCCGCGTCATCACGGATGCGGGCCTCCAAGCGCCGGTGATGCCGACGATCCATCCGTCGGCGATCCTGCGGGCGCCCGATTCGGCGACGCGCCATTCCGAGATGGCCCAATTCATCGACGACCTGCGCCACGCGGCAAAGGCGATCACCACCGGATTGCCGCCGGCCGCATGACGCGCAACCTACGCGACATCCGCGACGGCTTCTCGGTCATCGAAAACGCCGAGGACATGCAGAGCGCAGCCATGGTACTCGCGCCGGGAGAAGCCAGCGGTCCGCTCAGCAACGAACACGCGCAGAGCGAACAGGTGCTCTTCCTCGCTGAAGGCGAGCTAGAAGCGCAAATCGGAGAACGAAAAATTCACATGCGCGCCGGCGACAGCGTCATCGTTCCCAAAGGCGCGCCGCATCGTTTCGTGAATCGCTCGGCGTCGCGTGCCGTGACGTTTAACGTATACGCGCCGAAGGCGTACTGACTTCCCGCGTGCT
>JAFAQW010000119.1 GCA_019245995.1 Vulcanimicrobiota bacterium
GGCGGGTTCCTCGTAACGTTGCTCATTGGGCTGGCGGAAGGTACGCTCGTGCGTCAGCCCGACGAAGGCACGGCCGCTCATTTGTTCCAACTGCTCATGCCGCTTCAGGTCGTTATTATTCTCGCATTCGCTTTGCAATGGGTACCAAAGCGTCCGCGCGCCGCCGCTCAGGTGCTCTGCCTGCAGGGTGCGGCATTGATTGCGGTTCTCGCGATCCTCCTCTTACGGCATCTCTGAGCTTCGCCGCGCCGAAGAAGGCGAGCTCGTTCGGGTCTTGGCAAAAAACGCCAAGGGCCGTATCATAACGCCATGGCAACCCGAAACATTTCGTTGCCTCAAGAACTCGAAGCGTACCTTGAGGCGAAGGTGGCGTCCGGCGAGTACGCGCATGCCAGCGAGGTCGTGCGCGAGGGGCTGCGATTGATGATGGAGCAGGAAGCGCAAAGACTGGACTGGCTACGCAATGCGATCGCAGAGGGTCAAGACTCAATCAAGCGCGCCGGAACCATTCCGTCGCAGCGGATTCTAGAGGAAGTCCGTAAGGAGACGGCGGCGCTGCGCAACGCTCGGCAGAAGCCTAAGGTGTAATGCGCATCGCATACAGTCCCGCTGCCCGTGCCGACCTAGCGCGCATGCGACTGGACTATGAGGCACGAGCCGGCTTGCGCATCGCCGATGAAATGGTTGGGCGGATCACGGGGACGCTGCAACGCGTCGTCGCGACGCACCCAAGAGTTGGCCGTGCTCGCCCCGAGCTAGGCGACGATATCCGGTCCTTTCCGGTCGTACCCTACGTCGTGTTCTATCGACTATTGCGTTCTCGCATTATCGTCATACGGATACTGCATGGAAGGCGCGATATTCATTCGCCCATCGTATCGCTTTTGGCCGGCGGCGCGTCGCTAGCCGGCGCACGCGGCGCAAAGGCCATACAGCGTGACCGCGTGGCTGCGCACGCGGAACTTCGGAGGCAGCAGCTTCCGCAGGTTTTCTAGGCAGCCGGCGAGATCGAAGACGCGATCGCAGCGCTCGCACGCGAAGTGGTGGTGGTGTCCCTTGCCGGCGCGTTCGTAGCGCGGCGGCTCGCCCGCAATCTCCACGCTTTCCAGCTCTCCTGCCTCGACCATCGCGCCCACCGCGCGATAGACCGTTGCAATGCCGAGGCCCCGCGTGCGTTTCGAGGCCGCCGCGTGCAGCTCGGCGACGCTCAGTGGCCGTTCCGAGCGCTCCAGGATCTCGGCGAGCGTGTCGCGCTGCTTCGTGCGACGGAGTGGTGGACTCATCGCTGCTCCTTCATGCTTGACCTAGGTGATAATGATAAGTTATTATCAATAACCTCGTGCGGTCCTTCTGCCGTCGCAAAATTCTATTGCCGTCCGCCTTGGCGCTATTTACCATGGGGCTCTTCAGCCTTAGCACGTTTGGCGCGGCGTGGGCCGCGACCGCAACAGCGTCCTTGGCCGGCAGCGTCTCTTTCGGCGGAGCGCCGTCCTCGGGCGTCACCGTCACCGTGGCCGGCAACGACGTCACGCTGTCGACCGTGAGCGACGCGCGCGGGCGCTTCGCCTTTCCGCCGCTTCCCCTCGGCACGTACGACGTCGCCGCGCGCAAGGACGCTCTGCGCGCGCGGGTTCGCGTCGACCTCGGCAACGACGGCGCCACCGTTTTGCTCACGCTGCGCCCACTGCGCCAGATCGGCGAGGTCGCGGTATCGCGCGCGCTTCCGTTGCGCGGCAGCGGCAGCGACGTCACGCTGAACGGCGCCGACTTGACGCGCCTGCCCTACAACAACAGTTTTCCCGAGATGCTCGTCCAGCTTCCGGGCGCCGTCCGCGGCGCCAACGGCGTTGTCCACATCAACGGCGACCACGGCGTGATCGATTATCAGATCAACGGCGTCGCGCTGCCTCAAGGCCTCAACCGTGACATCGGTAGCGAGATCAACCTGAACGACCTCTCGTACGTCGACGTCATCGAGGGCGCCTATCCGGCCCAGTACGGGCTAAAGTTCGGCTCGATTTTGAACCTCACCACCAAGAGCGGCGTCGGGCCGCCCGGCGTGGACGTCGCGTCGAGCGCCGGCTCGTATGCGACCGTGCAGTCCACGCTGGACTTTCACTCGCCGCTCGCGGGAGGCGGCGGGTATTCCGTTTCGCTCGGCGGCATGCACACGACGCGCGGGCTCGATCCGCCCGACCTCAACTCGCCGCATAACGAGGCGAGCAACGTCAACCAGTACGCCGACCTGGCGATCCCCGCCGGCGGAAGCGATTTTACGAACGTCACCTTCGTGCACAGTTACGGCACGTATCAGATCCCCAACGCCGTCAGTTTCGGCC
Source organism: Vulcanimicrobiota bacterium (assembly GCA_019245995.1). GTDB lineage: Bacteria > Vulcanimicrobiota > Vulcanimicrobiia > Vulcanimicrobiales > Vulcanimicrobiaceae > Cybelea. The sequence continues at coordinate 2,340 of JAFAQW010000119.1, forward strand.
AACCGTCGAACAGCGACGACAACGAGACGCAAGAAGACACGTTCTTGAGCTTGCAGTTTCACCGCTCGCTGGGCGATACCGGCGCGATCACGTTCGGGCCGGCGTTCAAAGCGTCGCGCATCCGCGACTTCGGCGACCCGTCCAACGACTTCATCTACGGCGAAGCCGTGAACGTCGCGCCGCCGCCCTTCGGCAACGGCGGAAACGCAAGCGACTGCGCCAATGCCGTGACCACCGGCACGTTTACGCCCACGACGTGTGCGTACTCGCTCACCGACAGCCGCACCGCGACCGATTACCTGGCGCAGGCCGACTACTCGGGCCGCCTTGGGCGGCACGACGTTCGCGCCGGCGTCGCGTACGATCTCACGCGCGTCGCCAAGGATTACGCGATCTCGCTGCAGCCGAATAACTTCCTCGCGCCGATCCTGACGCCGCAGCGTCCCGGCGCCGAGATCACCGTGGTGGACGACGAGCCCAACGTCGGAAACACGTATCAGCTGTACGTGCAGGACAGCTGGCGCATCGGCGATCTTTGGGCGGCGGACTACGGGCTGCGCTACGACTTCTTCACCATTCGCTCCGCGCAGTTCGCGCAGGGCTTCGGCGCGTTCAGTCCGCGCGTGAAGCTCACGCGTTCCTTCGGCAAACGCGCGAACGTGTACGCCTACGTGGGACGCTTCTTCGAACCGTTCTCCTTCGAAAACGTCTCGCCAAGGGCGGCGCAACTGC
>JAFAQW010000104.1 GCA_019245995.1 Vulcanimicrobiota bacterium
GAGCGACGCGCTGCGCGTCTTTCTCGACAACGGCGTCGTCTGTTCGGCGGGCCACACGGCGACGCGCTACCGGGAAGGGATGCTAGCGATCGGACTCGGCTTCCGATCGCTCACGCACGCATTCAACGGCATGCCGCCCCTCGATCACCGCGATCCCTCGCTGTTGGCGGCGTTCATTCAAGATCGCCGCACGCTGGTGCAGGTGATCTGCGACGGGTTCCACGTGTCGCCGGTGATGGTGGACATCCTGCATCGCACCTTGGGCGACCGGGTCGTTCTCGTGACCGACAACATGCCCGCGTCCGATCCCGATTACCATATCGAGGGCGGAGTCATGCGCGCGGCCGACGGCACGATTGCCGGAAGCGCGTTGCGAATCGACGATGCGTTACGCAACTATATGTCGTACGCGCAGATACCGTTCGCTGCCGCGATCGTCGCGGCGACGCACGCGCCCGCGCGATTGATTCGCCACGAAACCGAGATGGGGCGCGTTACGCGAGGAGCGCGGGCCGACCTATCCTTTTGGGATCGGGAGTATGGCGTCGTCGCCACGATGGTCGGTGGCCGCTTCGTCTACAATCGGCTCGAGGTCGCCGTGTAACGCCGAGCGCAGCATTGTGATCGCCGCGTAGAGCACGACGATGACGACGAGCCAGCGCACCCACAGCAGCGGCAACGACTTGACGAGATAGGCGGCGATGAGCACACCCGGAATGCCTCCCAGCGTCAAACCAAGGGCGGCCCGAAGCGATAGCGCGTTGTAACGAATGAAGCGCAGGCTCGCAACGGGCATCAGGAAGGCACAGGACCCCATCATGATCGGGAACGCCGCGATCGGATTCATGCCGAGCAGACTCACCATGATCATGCACGGCGCGTACAGGCCGATGCCGATCGTCATGAGCGCTCCCAAGCAGAAGCTGACGAAGATGCCGATGGCGAGCTTCGTTCCGGCCAAGCCGAGCGCCGTTCCGCTGAGCCCGAAGTGGCTGCCCTTTAGGTTACTCATGATGAACAGCGCCGCGGCGGCAACCAACGCCGTGCCCATGCCGATCTGCACGGACCGGCGCGACAACCGCGCAACCAGCCCGGCGCCGAGCCACGCTCCGGCCACTGCAGCAAGTATCAGCAAAACGAGCGTCGGCGGTTCGACGGCAACGATGACGATGAAGATGGCCGCCTCCGCGATCGTCGGAAGCGCGTGTCCGACATTCAACGTGCCCGGTATCCGTTCGTCCGGAACGAACCGCAAGAACTTGAACAGCGATGTCGTCGTGGCGAACGAGCCGATTCCCAGCGTATCGAAAAAGTTCGTGATGAAACCGATCCCGATGCCGACCGCGGCCGACAACGGGCTCGGCAAGCGCGAGCGGTCACGCGGGAGCGCGCGCACGAGGGCCGTGACCAACATCGCCGTCACGATGGCCAGCCCCAGATAGAGAATCGTCCGCAGCGTCATCGCAGCAAACGGTACGCCCACGGCGCGGCGCGGCCTGCTATCGGCCTATGAGGCGGCCAGCTCGCGCACCGCTGCGGCGTTAAAGTAGGCGGCCTTCGGATGATGCATGACGATGGCGGCTGTCGACTGTTCCGGGATGATTTGAAACGCGGACGTCAACGTTACGCCGATCGCATTCGTCGCGTCGAGCAGCCCGAACACGATTGCATGCTGGGCGAGGTCGGGGCAGGCGCCGTAGCCCCACGAGTAACGTTTTCCGCGATCGTCGGCCAGCCCCAACTCGCGACGGATATGCCGATGCACGTACTCCGCCAGCGCCTCGGCCGATTGCACGGAGAAGCCGTGCAGGAAGTACGCCTCGCTGTATTCGCCCGATGCTTGTAGGGCGGCGATGCGCGCGCCTGCGCGCTCGCCGACGGTCACGATTTGCAGGGCGACGACGTCCGAGGCGCCGCCCCGCGGCTCGCGCAGATAATCGGGCAGACTCAGGTGCTCTCCGCCGGCTTGGCGCGGAAAGTCCATGCGAGCGATTTCCGTCGCCCGATCTCGCGGATCGTAGATGATGATCTCGTTGCCGGTGCCCGACGCCGGAAAATATCCGTAGACGGCACGCGGCGCCAACACGCGCTCGTCGAGCGCTTCGCGCTGATACCGGTGCAGACGCGGCTCGAACTCCTCCGCGACGAGCCGCTCGAACGCGCCCCCTTTCGCGTTCGCCGCGCCCCACGACAGCCGGTACAGGCTGCGCAGATCGAAGCAGGGCCACAGCGCGTCCAACTCCGGCTCGAGGGTGCGCACGCCCCAAAACGGTGGCGCCGGGATATCGGCGCGTTCCCCTTTGACCGTAGAGACTCCGTCCGCTCGCGCGACCGCGACGGTGTGGCGCCGTTGCTGGGCCGCGACCGCTTCGCGCTCCGTCTGCGCCAGGAAGTCGGCGCGACGCGGAGCGTCGCCGGTCAGGACGTCGACGATCTCGAGGCCCTCGAACGCATCTCGGGCGTAGAACAGACCAGGCTCGAAGAAGCGCGCTCCGCCGTCGAGCATCGCGATGCGCCTGCCGAAATCGCGATTGATGGCGGCTCCGCCGACGATCACGGGGAACCGCAAACCACGGGCGTCCTGTTCCTCCACGCAGATGGGCATCTGTTTGCTCGTCGAGACGAGCAGCGCCGAGAGGCCGATCGCGTCCGCTCCCACCTCGACGGCCTTTTCCAAAATGACGTTCATCGGCACTTGTTTGCCGAGATCGTGCACGGTGTAACCGTTGTTCGCAAGGATCGTATGAACGAGATTCTTGCCGATGTCGTGAACGTCGCCGAAAACGGTTGCCAGCACCACGGTGCCTTTCGTCGTGCCGGCGCGCCGTTCGAGAAACTGCTCCAGGTGCGCGACGGCCTTCTTCATCACTTCGGCCGATTGCAAGACGAACGGCAGAATCAGCTCGCCGCGACCGAACCGGTCGCCGACGTCCTTCATCGCCGGCAACAGAATCTCGTTGAGCACTTCGACGGGGGTCCTT
>JAFAQW010000265.1 GCA_019245995.1 Vulcanimicrobiota bacterium
GCGCAACGACGCCGCATCGGCGTCGCGTTGTGCGGTCATCTGCGCGCTTTCGCGCGCGTCAATTGCCGACAGCTGCGACTGCGCTTGGCGGCGTGCCGCGGGATCCATTGCCAGGTTCGACAGTCTCGTCTTGATGGCCAATCGCGCCGACGCGTCCTGTTGGGTTAACCGGAGGGACTGGTCCGTTTCGTTCTGCTGTAGCTGCTCCGCTTTGGCGCGATATTTTTGCTCCGCGGCGGCCTGCAACTGTTTGGCGATGGAGGAGCTGGCCGCATTGTCCGCGGCGACGACGCTTTGCTGATACGCCAGGAGATCGGCGTCGGCGGCGCGAGCGGCCTGTTGCGCTTGCACGGCCGATGCGTTACTTAATTGACCGGCAGCGGAGGCGCCTCCGCCGGGAACGCCGGCGGCCACGAGCGCTGCGTGAATCGCGGCCTCTTCACGAGACGCATAGTCGCGCTGCTGTTGCGCCAGGATCTTATTGGCCCGCTCTTGTGCCGCACGCAGCTGACGGTTCAGCTGTGCGGTCTGCGTGGCAATTTCGCGCTGTCCGAGCGGTACCGCGGGCGCGCTGAACCGAAGGTTGATTGCGGCGATCGCGTCGTCCAGTTGCGTGAGCTGCGAGTAGAGGGGGTGATGCTTGATCGCCTCGTCGAGCCGCACGTAGCCGGTGCCGCGCACGGACTCGGAGTGGACGTTCACACCGCAGCCGCAAAGGAGGGCGGTCGCGCAGGCGATGAGGGGGGCCGCGCCTCCGCGGCAGAGTGCTGCAATGCTACTTCGAAAGCGCATTCTGGACGTCGGTCGTGAGGTCGACGCCCCCATAAATGACGTCGGCGCGATCGATGACGAGTAGGAGGTGCTTGTTTCGCGCGACGTCCGCCGTGGCAGTCTTGGTCTGATCCACCAGCGGTTTCAGTAGTTGATTCTGTTTATCGCTGACGAGTTTGTTGTATTCGGTGAGCAACTGTTGCTTGTCGGTATTGTTTCTGGCCTGCGCGATGCGCGCGGAGTATACCTGACGCTGCGTGCTTTCGAATTGCGTCATCGCATTATTCGCGCTTTGAACCTTCGGAACGCCGTCCAATACGCTCTGATCTACGAAGCCGATCTGCGCGGGGGGCGGCGTCGCCGCCGGGGGCGTGATCGCCTGAGGGCTTGAAAACACCGCCTCGACGTCCCTCGTGATGTCTTGCCCGCCGTAAATGACGATGCGCTTGTCCACGACCACGGAAATGTTCCGCGTCGCGCTCACCGCGGCAATTGCCAGTTGCGCGCGCGATACGAGCGGGCCGACGATCTCCCGCTGCCGGTCGTTGAGCTGCTGCTGGAATTGCATCGCGACTTGCTGCCGCTCCGCATCGTTACGGGCTCGCCGCAACTGCGCGTTGTACTGGGCGTCAAGCCGGCTCTTATATTCGGCGAGTTGCCTGTTTCCGCTGACGAACACCGGCAAGCTGGCAAGTTGGGCCTGATCCACGTATCCCACGTCGGTGAGGTCGGCGCCGACCGCGACCGGCGCGGCGCCGGCGGCGACCAGCATCGCCGATAGAAACAGGAGAACGAAGCGTTGATTCATCGATTTTCTACCAGACTCCAGCCTAAGGTGTTGCTAAAAACTCTGACCGATTCCGAAACTCGTGTGCGTCCCGTTGTGTCCTCTCGCGAAATCGATGCGCACGGTACGCAGACCAAGTTGCGGTACGTCGAACCGGACCCCGAAACCCGCATCGCCATAGAGTGCCCAGTCTCCGGGGTACCCCGTGATGCGGTTCGTATAGGGATTGAGCAACGGATAAGCGCCCCGAATCCGATAGTCGAGCTCGTCGACGAAGACCGCCAGCGTTATTCGGCGGTCGATTGAGAGCGGTTGGCGCAGCTCGACCTGACCGAGATAAGCGTTCGTCGCGTAGAAGACCTGATTGTACCCCCGCATCTGCTGGTCGGAGAAAGTAAACAGGGAGCTTGGCGGAATGACGCCGGTCGAAAAGTAGCCGACGCCGTGGAGGCCCAGCGTGGCGCTGCGTAAGACCGGGAAAAACTTCGCCAAATCCAAAGTGCTCTGCGTGAACGAGAAGTTCGAGCCAATGGCCGGCGCGGAGAACGTGCTGTTCAGAAGACCCTTTATGCCGTTGCGCGGATTGAACGGATCGTCGAGCGTGATCGTTTGCAGGCTAATCCCGGCAGTTGCTAAGTTGTAGGGGGCGCCGGTGTTGACGTTGGCAATCGAGGAAGCCGCGATGCCGAACGAGCCTCCGAAGTTCTGCGGCGTGGAGTTGAGGGGCCCGGGCGTCGGCCCTACAAAAATGTTCGGCTGATTACCTTGGAAGTAGTACGGCGACGGAACGGTCGTGTCATACTTGATCTTTTGGCCGCTCACGTTCAGCGAAAGGATCGTGTAGTCGCTGAGTCGTCGTCCGATGTTCGCCGACGCGCCCGTTGCACTCGAGCTGCTGGTGGCCACGATGTTCGTGAGCTGCTGCGAGGTCGAGCTGGGATAGAGCGTTACGGGAATGGGAACCTGGGCGCGCGTCGCAACCGCGCTTCCGGTGCCGGCGATGCTGTAGACCGGATAGTAGTATGTGGAGTGATTCGTGAAGATCGACGCACCTGCCGTGTAACGCTCGCCTTGTGGGGTGTTGGAGAGGTAAGGGATGGAGGCGGTGATCTGCGCGATGCCGGTACGCGCGCCTTCCTCAAACTGAATTCCGGCCGAATTTCCCGTTCCGTGCAGGTTGTTGTCAGAAAAACCGAGCGTCCCATACAGGCCGAGGCCCGTCAAACCGCCCGAATACCCGAAGCCCAAAGACGCCGTGGCCGTCCGCTGTTCGGTCACGCGCCACACCACCGTCACGTCTTGCGGCTTTTTCGGATCGGGACCCGGTCGAACGTCCGGTTCGACCTTCGAGAAGAAGTTCAACGCCTGCAGCCGCTCGTAGTCGCGCTTAATCGCATCGGTGTTCAGCACCATGCCGGGCCGCTCGCGCAGCTCGCGCCGAATCACGCGGTCCTTCGTCCGGGTGTTGCCGGTGATTTCGACGACGGCGACCCGCGCCACGTAGATGTTGTATTTGACGTCGGCCGTGCCGGCTTGCAGGTCGATCGACGACGGTACGATTCCACCTTCGAAGTTGCCGACTTCCAGGTGAAACTTGTCTTCGTACAGTTTTTGCAGCGACTTGTAGTCCGCGTCGCGGACGGCATCGGAATAGACGTTACCGGCCTTCAGGGTGAGGGCGGGGAGAATCAGGGTAGGCGGCAGGAGCGGGTCGCCGCCGATGACGATGTTTTTGACGACCAGGCCCTCTTGGATCACGAGCGTCAGCGCGCCGGTTTTCGGATCCAGATTGATGTCCTTGACGTGCGTCGGCACTTGGCCGCCATAGCCAATGCGCTCGTAATAATTGTTGATCTTGAGGACGTCTTGGCGGAAGGTGTTGGTGTTGAAGACTTGACCGACGGAAAGATCCATCAAAGCGAGCAGCGTGTCGCCGGGAACCTTCGTATTACCGGTGAAACCGATCTTCGTCAGCACCGGGTTCTCGACGACGCGATACGTGATCGCAACGCCGCGCGGACGCGGACGCACGAGCGGCGGCGCGATGTCCGCAAAATAGCCCAGCGCGTTGATTCGTGCGAGATCCGCCTGGACGATTCTAGGATTATACGGCTGTCCGGGACGCGCTTCGACGACCGCCATGATCGTCGACGTCGGAACGTGGAGATTTCCGCTCACGTCCACGGATACGATCTTCGGCGCGGCGGCCGCAACGGCAGGGCGGGACGGCGCGAGGCTGGCCAGGAGGGCGAGCACGGGAAGAAGGATGCCTGCGTACAATTGAAAGCGGCCCACACGCGCAGTGGGATCAAAGGTCATGCAATACGTCGTCCTCGATCTTCCAAGACAGGTACTCTCAACGCACCCGGACGCCGCCACGTGCGCTCCGCCCAACATCGTGCGGCTCGGCACGCCCTGTTCCGCCCAGATAAGTCCGGGTCCTTGCGGCCGTCACCAGAAGTAGCGCTGCACGGAGAGGCTGAAGCCGGTATTGCCGATCAGCGGCTGCGCGATGAAGTAACCTGCGTTGTAGCCAACCGGCGAGTTGGGCAGCTGTAAGAGTTTTGTCGGTCCGCTTTGATAGAAGAAGTTCAGCCGCGCGGACGTTTCCGCATTCGGTTGCACCATCAGACCGAACGACTGAACTTGCGGGATGCCGAACGTGACGGCATAGACGAGGCTGACCGCTTTGCCGAGCAGACGCGTCGCCGTCACGCCGACGTTTCCATAATAGCCGAGCGTGAGGTTGACGCTGGTGAGTCCCAGCCCCGCGCCGAGAGCGCTTTCTAACGGCGCGAGCAATCCAGCGGTGAATTGCGCGTTGAGTAAATTGAAGGCTTCTTGGCCGACCGTAATCGTGTTGCGCTGCTCCAGGCTAACGTCCGGAATCGGCGACAGCGCGCCGAGCGGCACGAATCCGTCCGGTTGTTGGCGCGCTAACATCGATTGCCGGCTAAACGCGATGCCGTTGACAAAGCCGCCGAACGGCGCGATCAGTCCTAAAATCTCGTCGCGGCTGTATCCCGCGGGGTTCGAGCTCAGTCCGATCTTCAACGCCGATATGGGGCCGTCGACGGCGATCGTGATGTCCGCATTGCCGTACGGGTTTCTCGCGCGGTCCGGATCGGGGTTGACGACGCTCGTAGTGCCGACCGCGTGCAGCGTCGGTATGATGCCGTCGGCGGGCACGAACTCCACCGTCCCCTGCTGCACGCGAAAGGCTCGATCGAAGTACGTCAGCGTTCCGCCCGTCGACGCGATCGTTCCGGAGAGGGTCGGCGCGGCGAGCGTCCCGCCCAGATGCACCCGGCCGGCCGCGCCGATGTCCAAGCCGGCGCCGTAGCCGCTTCCGCGCACGCGCACGTTCTTGCCCGCAACCGCATCGAGATCGAACTCGAGCGGCGGCGCCGCCGGGCCGAAGGATGACGACTGACCGGCGGCCTTGAGAAACGTCGCAAACGGCAGCGTGGCGTTGCTGAGCGTCACGGCGCCCGACAGCAAGGCGCCGCTCTGGGGCGTCTTTGCGACTGCGATCTTCGCATCGAGGGTTCCCGAACCGTATGCGGGCAAATCGAGTTGCGCGCCGCGCGCTGTGCCTCGACCGTTCAGGCTGAGACCCTGCGCGGAAAAGCCTTTTGGAAATTGGATTTGCCCCGAAAGCACGACGTTTCCATTTCCTACGCGCGCCGTCGCGTGCGAGAGCGTCGCCGACGTGTGATTAAAAGAAAGTGCGGCGGCGATGGCGGTAATCGGCGCACGCTCGAGGTCGCTGCGATACGAGCCGTGGGACAGCGCGAGGCGACCGATGACTGCCGGGCGGCCGATGGTGCCGGAAACTCCGATGTGACCGTCGAGCGCGCCGCCGAGCTGCGTGCCGTTTCCGAAGATCGAATCGAACGCCGCCGGATCCACACCCACGAGATCGAGATCGAAGCTCAGAGGTTCGTCCGGCGCGGCCAGCGCTAGCGGCGATAGTCGCAGCGGCAGCGACCCGGCCAACGTCACGTCGCCGCGCGCGACCGTAGCGCCGGCATTGGAAAGCACGAGCGACCGTCCCTTCAAACGGAATTCGCCAAACAGCGTCGCAATGGCGACGCCGTACAAACGCACGTCGTTCGCGTCGAAGCCGGCGGAGAAACTCGGCGTGCGGTACGTGCCGCCGATGTCCAGCGTCGATTCGAAGAATCCGCTGACCGGAATCTGACGTCGCGTGAATCGATACGCCAGCGTCGCGAGGTGTTGGGTCTGCGCCTGGACGCGCACGCTCAGCGGTTGGTTTTTCTCTAAACCAAAGCTGCCCGAGGCAGAAGCGGTGAGATCGGGCGTTACCATCTGCGCCCGGTCGATGAACATTCGGCGCCGGGCCGCGTGCACGGCGAGATCCGCGCGATCCAGCGTCAACGGCCCGAGCGTGCCATCGGTTATACTGGCGTCGGCGCGAACGTTCAGCGAGGGAAAACGGCCGTGCAGCGTGGCGTTTCCGAAGGCGCGTCCCGTGATCGGGACCTGCTGTAGACCGAGCGCCGGCATCCACAGTGCAAGATCGAGATCGTTAACCGCGGCTTTCATGTCGAAACGCGCCTGCGTCAGGTTCGTCATGCCGGCGCCCCGCATCGAAATGGAGCCGCCCGCACGCAGACGGCCCTCGTTCCCGCCGACTGCGAGCGTGCCGCGTATCGTGTTGTGCGCGCTGGTCCAAACGGCGCGCGTGTCGCCGATCGGAAGATTCCGATACCGCAAACCGCGCACGTCGACGTCGCCGCTCGACGCGACGCTACCGGCACGGGCCGCGACCAGAAGCTTAATCTTTCCGTTTCCGCCCAACGTGTCGCCGGTATCGAAGAAGTTGTTGAGATCGGCGAGGCGCGCGTGTGGCGCCTCAAACGCGACCGCGTTGTCGTTCGGACGCACGACCGCTGCGAAATGGGCCGCGGTCGTCCCGACGAGTACGGCGCCTTTTTCGATCGCGACGCCCGCGGTATCGGCCGACAAGTATGCACGACCGTTGATGAAGGGTAGGCCGTTGAGCTCACCTCCCGGCACGGCCACGTTGCCGAAGATCACCGGGCGCGCGCCGCGACCCGCAATCCGCAAGCGCGCGTTGAAGATGCCGTCCATCGGATAGTTGGCGAGGCCGGAAATACCGAACGTTTGCAGCGTCTGGCCGATGGGGGCCGCTGCAACCGAGGCCGTTAGCGCGTAGAGCGGCGATCGCGACGTCAGCGCGCCGATGCTCCCGTTCACGTCCGTATAGGTGCCGCCGAGCGCACCGAGCGTGTGCGTCAGCGACACCGCATCGCCGGCCAGCGAAACGGCGCCATTGCCCGAGAGCGTAAATCGATCGAGATGACTGCGTTCGATGCTCACGGCGCCGTCGAATCGCGGCAACGGCGCGCCGGCCGCAAGCGCGCCGGTCGCGTCGAGCGTTCCACCGCTCAACGGCAAGCCGATGCCTCTCAGCTGCGACGTCTGCAGCCGGGCCGCCACTAAGCCCAGCCTCTGGGGCGAGCGGCCACGCGCGTCCGCCAGGGCAAGACTGCCCGCGGCGACGACGTCGCCGCCTGCGGCGTGAGCCCGCGCAGAGAATAAGCGCAAAACGCTTCCTTCGACCGCCAACGTGAGGTCGGCGCGCGTGACGGGGATGCCGCGCAGCGTTGCGCCGTCCATTGACAGATTGACGCCGCTCACCACGATGCGATGGGGCTCGATCGCGATGCCGACCGTACCGTGCAACGGGCCGTGCCCCGCGACGGCAGCGCCGAGGTACGGCTGCAGTCCTTCGAGCGTTCCTCGGTAGGCACCGTACGCGGCGAAGCCGCGTGAAGAAAATTCCCCATTGCCGCCGAACTCGCCCCAAGGCCCTGCGGCGCGGACCGCTTTGGTCGCGAGCGTGCCGAGCGAGCCCGAGAGATCCGCCGAAACACGATACATTGGAACGCCGGCGATCCTGGCGACGCCGGTTCCAACCCTGCCCGCAAGCACCGTGTGTTTACCTGAACCGCCTCCCGCGAAGTCGACGTCGACGCTGCGGCCGTCGATCGGAGGCATCGAAGGCAGCGTGAGTCCGGGAAACGTCCGGACGAATGGAGCGCGTAATTGCAATCCGCGCCCCGCGATCCAAAAGGCACTCGTGTCGCCGGGACGATCGAGCACGTAGCCTCCCTCGAGATTCCCCCTCGGCGTGTCCAACCAGAACGGGGCGATCGCGGCCGTGCCGTCGCGGTGCATCGCGATCAACGCAGCGACACGATTGGCACCGCGCAGTGACGCCGCGCTGCCGCTGACGTCGAACAGTAGATCGCGGCCAGTCATTGCTGCGTCGACGACGATCGGCTCATCGCCGAGCATTTCGTTGAGATACTGCAGATTGCTCGCGGACGAGCGAACGTGCAGCGCGAACTGTGAGCGCGTGACCTTCCCGAGGCCCAACGTGCCGCGCAACGACATCTCGACGCCGCCGTAATTCATTTGCAACGGCGCCAGCGCGACCACGTTGGCATTGTAGACCACTCTCGCGCGAAGCCGATCGAACGGCATCGCGCGATAGGCCGCGTGCGCCGCGGTGACGCGGGCTGCGATCACCGGATCGGCGATCGGTCCGGAAACGAGAACGCCGAGGCGCGCGCGTCCCGAGATCGGTTGACCGCGCGCAAACGCAAAGGCGCGACGCAGTCCGGAAAGGTTGCCCGTACCTTCGAGACCCAACCGAAGTTGCGGACGGCCGGTCAGGGAGCCCGTGATGTCGTAGGCTCCTCCGTCGATCTTGAGAGGGATGCCTGCGACCATCGCGCGAGCGCCGCGGACGAAGAAGGCATCGTCAACGACTTGGAGGTGTCCCGTGAGGCGCTCCACGGGCGCCGCTAAGACGCGCATCGCTAAACGACCGTCCGTGACGTCCAACGTGAGGTTCGCGTGATAACCCGCCGGCCGTGCCGCGAATCCCCCCAATGCGTACAGCTTTGCATCCAAGTTGCGCCCCGATGCGTGCAGGATCCGCACTTCCGGCGTATCGGCGAAGTAGTTCGCTAACGCACGCAGCGGAAAATCGGCGGCACGTGCGTGGTGGATCGCGTAACCGCCCGTCGCATCGATGCGACCGACAACGGAAAACGGCTCCGGCCGATTTTCTGCAAATGCGCCCTGGAGCCGGTAGCGCGTCACACCGGCGCTGTCGACGTTGCCGTCGAGCGCCAAACCAACGGCGCGTAGCTCCTTCGCGCTCGGATCGTAGGCGAACGGCTCGCGGAGCACGACGCTGCCGTCGCGTATGCGCACGGCGAAACGCAAGGGCACGGGGTTGACGCGCTGCGGTCGCGGGATCGGACTACGGGGCGGGACGTTGACGTTGAACGTGCCGTCGCGCCCGCGAACGAGGGTGAGGATGGGGCGCTCAACCTCGATGGCAACGAGGCCATAGCGACGCGCGCTACCCGGCAGAAGCCCGCGCACGTCGTAGGCGACTCGGACACGGTCCGCGTCGAGCAGCGGCTCGTTACGGCATTCGACATGCAGGCCGCTCACAACCATTGAGGAATTGACCACGCGCACGTCGCCCACGCGAATCGAATACCCGGTCGCCAGGCCGATCGTGGCAAAGGCCGCGCGCGACAGTCCACGATGGCCGGCCGCGATGGAAAGCACCAATGCGGCAGCAAGCAAGCCGATCGCTACGCGAGTGCGCACGTAACGGCTATACCCCACACCCCCGCGGCGACCCCGCCGCCGGCATACGCTTCTAAAGGAACCTTTACATCACAAGTCGAGGTTCGTGACGCTCTTTGCGTAGTCGAAGATATACTGCTTGCGCGGCTCGACTTTGTCGCCCATTAAATCGGTGAAGATTTGCTCCGCCTCGACCGCGTCTTCCAGGCCCGCCGCAATGAGATAATCTTCGAGCGCGCGCTCATCCTTGAGATATTGCTCCGACTTTCCGCGCGTGACCTTGTAGAGCGGCGGCTGCGCGATGAACAGA
>JAFAQW010000072.1 GCA_019245995.1 Vulcanimicrobiota bacterium
ATTCGCGGGCATTCTCTGACAGGAGATACACCCACCGGCTCTTAAGGAATTTTTCTTGACTACCTGCTTTCCGTCGCTCGAGCACCTACTGGCGAGGGATCATCCGGGCGTTGCGCGCGACTCGCGCACCATCGCGTACGTCCATCCGCAACGGCGCGAGCGTGCAGTCGTGCTGCTTCACGGCATGAGCGCCACACCGGCGCAATTCGAGCGGCTGGCTCGCGTTCTATTCGAGCGCGGCTATAACGTCGTCGTTCCTCGGTTGCCGCATCACGGGCACGCGAATCGCCTCTCCGAAGCGCTCCAGCGCCTGCGCTCCGAGGAGCTCTATGCCGCCGGCCGCCGGTATTACGAAGTTGCGCGCGAGCTCGGCGATTACGTAACGGTTGCGGGATTTTCGCTCGGCGGTTTATTGGCGGCTTGGGTCGGCCAGAACTACGCCGTCGATCGATGCGTACCCATCTCGCCGTTCCTCGGCGTCTGGTGGATTCCCAACGTGTTGATGGGCCCCATCGCGGAGCGGCTGCTGCGCGTTCCCAACCGCTTCCATTGGTGGAATCCGTTTCTGCGGGAGCGCCAATTTCTCGCGACCAACGGCTACCCGCGGTACGCGACCCATGCCATCGCGTACTCATATCGCGTCGCGCGAACGTTGCTCGACGAAGCGCGCGCGCGTCCCCCGCTCGCGGCGCACATGGCGATCGTGACGAACTCCGCCGAAGTGGCGGTCAATAACTACGCGATCAGACGCCTATATAAGAGTTGGCGATCCGCTCGACCGGGCAACGTGGACCTGATCATGCTGCGCGGCTTTCCGCTTTCTCACGACATCGTTTCGCCGCTGCGCGGCCGGGGGTTGGCCGAACGGGCGCATCCGCGTCTTCTCGACGCGATCGATCCGCTTCGCGCGGCGCAATGCCGCTAGATCTGATTGTAATCGCGAAACTTCGGCCAAACCGCCGCGAGGGGCGTCGTGATGCCTTCGCAGACCGAAATGGGAAAGCCGTTTTCGAACGGGCGGCCCCACGGATTCGAAAAGCGTACCGCCACGCGACGGCTTCGAAACAATCCGCGCTCGCATTTTCCGTGGACGTCGATGATCACGTTGCCGCTATAACCGCGGGTGCCCCACACCCAGTATTGGTTGTGCCCCGAGATCGCGGGCGGAAGCCCGTACGCGTGGCCGAAGAAATCGATCGCCGCCGCCTCACCGTAGTTGCTGGCTAAGATGGCGGCTTGTGCGCGTTGCGAGGGCGACAGCGAGTTGTAAACGGAGGCAACCGTGACGGCCAAGTCGCGCCACCCGTGCATATCGGCCCAATCCGGCGGGAGATTGCCGATGGTCGAGTCGTCCGTGCGTGCCATGTTGATTTCGCGCGACAGCAGGCGCAGGGCGGCGCGGTCGTACGACGACATCGCCCCCTCCGGAAGCACCGGCATCAGCAGCGGCACCAGCACCGCTCCCGCGAGCACGACGTACGCGACGAGCGCTGGACGCCACAGGACGGCGCGCATCGTCCAGCGATCGACCGCAACGGCGCCCGCCGCGATCAGTACCGGATACACGGCTCCGGGATAGTAATGTTTGCCGTGAAGCGCGATCATCTGCGCGATCAACAACAGGTAGGCGACGCCCAAGAATCGTTCGGTCCTGCCCCGCAGAAGCGACCACAGGCCGATGACCCAAACCGGCGCGATGAGCGGATGCGTGATTAACAGTTGGGTGACGGCGTACTGCAACGGCGAGAGCCGGACGTTTTTGTATTCGTTGGCGTCGCGCAGCAGCGTGGACATCGGATAGCCGTGGGCGCCCTGCCACAGAAGGTTCGGGAGGACGAGGAGCGCCGCGACGGCGGCTCCGGCGAAGAACCACGGCGTCGCGAGCGCGCGGCGCTGCGGCAGCGCGAGGAGAGCGACGATGAGGCCTCCGGTAAAAAAGACGACGCTGTATTTGCTCTCGAGCGCGACGCCCGCGATGGCCCCGACCGCGAGCCACCAGCGGG
>JAFAQW010000139.1 GCA_019245995.1 Vulcanimicrobiota bacterium
GGTGACGTACAGGTGTGGATGCTTTGCGGCGTGCGTCGCTCGAGTGGCGTACGCGGCCGCCCCAGTCGTCGCCGAGGGCGGCGTCGAAGCGCCGCCGGCGCAGCCGCTCAAAAGAACGATCACCGCCGCCGTAGCGGCGCAGTGATCTCTGGAGGAAACCGGCATGGTCAGAAATCCTTTTCTCTGGGGGCGAGTGGGTCTTACAACCTTCGCGTAGTAAAAAATGACCACGGATGACGCGACGGCATCGCTATCGGATCTCGCCCGACATCGCTAAAAACCGCTTCTACGCTGCGATAAAGAGGCGTTGCGCTTCCGTTTTGGCCTACCTTTATCTTCGGAAACTCACCTTTAGCAGTCCACCCCAAAAAGCAGGGTTTGCCCTCGGGCTTCTTTTGACGATGGCGCCCGGCGCGGCGCCCTGCGCAGCTGCCGACGCGCAACCTCCGCGTGGCGAACAGGTATGGCTCGCCGTCAGCGACATTCACCTGGACGTGCTCGACCGGTCGAGACGTCCCAGCGCATACGGTCGGGACACGAACGTCGCGCTCTTCCAGTCGGCGCTCTCCCATATGCGTCGCGTGGCTCCCAACGCGACAGCGGTACTGATATCCGGTGACTTTCTCGCGCATGGCCTTGGTCGCCACGCCGCGCTCGAACGGAAAACGCCCGAGGAAGTCGCGCTCCGCACGATGCGCTGGATCGCAAACGGCTTTGCCCGAGCGTTCCCGCGGGCGCAGTTCGCGATCGCGCTCGGCAACAACGACGTTCCGTGCGGCGATTATCGAAGCGCGAATGGCAGCGCCTACCTGCGCAGCGTGGCCCGTACGTGGTCGCCGCTCGTCGATCGCGGCGGCGCGGCTCCCGAGTTCGAGGCGTCATTTGCGCGCGCTGGACACTATGTCGCTGCGCTGCCCGTGCCGGGTCTACGACTCGTCGTCCTCGATACGATCCCGCTGTCCTATCGGTACGCGGGCGACTGTGCGAGCAGCAGCGTGCAGCCCGGCGACCAAGAGTTGGCGTGGATGACGACGACGCTCGACGGCACGCCGCCCGGCTCGCGCAACGTCGTAATGATGCACGTTCCGCCCGGATTCGACGCCTTCTCGACCAACTACACGGACGGACTGCTCGCGTGGCCCTTTTTCAAGCGGCAATACGCCGCTCGGTTTGTGGCCGCATTGGCAAACGAGCGCCATCGCGTCGCTTATGCTTTGGCCGGTCACACGCACCGATTCGATTTTCGAATGGCGGGTGACGTGCCCATCGTCGTGCTGGGTTCTCTCTCGCCCGTTTACGGTAACGACACGACGTTTTACGTGCTGCGGATCGCCGCGGATGGATCCCTACGCGATATCGAGATGTACAGCTTCGATCAGCGGTTGCAGGGGTGGCTGCCGGCTCACAGTTTCGATCGATCGTGGGGCTTGGGACTCGACGGAGCGTCCCTCAGACGCCTTCACACGACGTTAGCGAACGTTCCAGCCGCGCGTGTTCACTGGCAATATCAAGCGGAGGGATGGCCCTCCGACCTCGTTGAGGATCCCGGTGCTTGGGGAGGCCGGCGGTGGCGCGTCTCGTGGTGCGCGCAAACTTTTCTCATCCAAGGGTTTGCAGGATGCGCGGGAATCGAACATCGCATCCAGTTATTGGCGGGCGGCGTTGCGCTCATCGCCGCGGCCATCATGTTTCTGCTCGCGCTGTTTCTTCGCCGGCGCGCGTAGGTATCCGGCGACCGCGGCAAACCGAAAGAGCGCCGCAACGGTCACGGCGTCGTCGAGTTCCCCGTGACTGGCGGCGGCGAGCGCCTCCGCAATGGTTAGCCGTACGAGCGTGATGCTCTCCGCCTCCGAAGGTTGTGACGGCCCGTACTCCAATTCTCGTGCGACGAAGACCGCGACGGGCGGATCGACGATCGACGGGATCTCATGAAGGCTTCCGAGGGCAGACCAAGACCGCGCGGTGACGCCGAGCTCTTCGCGCAATTCCCGCTGCGCCGATTCCAGCGGCGTTTCGGTTCCCATTCTCCCGCCTTTGACGATCTCGACGACATACGCGCGGGCGGCGAACCGCGGCTGGCTGGTGAAGAGAAGATCGCCGTCGTCTTCGGCAATGACGGCGCATGCCTGAGGCGTGACGACGACGAGATGCTCGCCGGGCTCCCCGTTGGGATGCGCGATACGATGAGCCTCGACCGACAACCACCGATTTTCGTAAATGGTCGCTTTGCTCAGCCTGCGATAGGGATCGTGCCGCACGGTCTGCGCTCCTACGACCCGGATCGCACGAGCAGCCGGCGCGCGATGCGTTTCGCACAAGAGCCGGCCCGCCGGCCCGCGTCGGCGACGGCAACGCGCGTGTTACGGCGAGAAATTATCGTGTTGGTGAGGTATTCGATGTTCGTTGCAAGCGATACCTTATAACTTTGCGCGCCCAGCGAGAGGCTAAACCGTTCGTATCCCTCGCGGATGGCGCAACGAATGCTCGCGCATGCCAGCATCATACCGGGAGAGTATCGTGCGTAGTCGGGATCGTAAGCGATCATGTAGCCGAGGATGGCGCGCCTGCGGCGATCGGTGAAGAAACCCTGAGCTGCCATCAGCGTGTCTCCGTGATACATGGCGAATATTTGGAAACGCCCCGAGAGATAGCAACGCTTCAGCAGTTCGCGCGAGACCGACTGGGATTCGCCTGACCCGTCCTTCCAGCGCAGCGCGCGAAGCCGCAGCAGCCCGTCAATCGCGCTCTCGGCTTCTTCTAAACACGCGAGATGGAGGCGATAGCCCGGCAGGCTCTTGAGTTTACCGATACGCGCGCGAATCGTGCGGCGCGTCGACCGGCCCCTCGTCGCGAGATATTCCTCCCAGCTCGACGGCAACTGCACGTACGGGCAAGGCGTCGGCTCGGCAATGGAAAGCCGGTAGCCGCCGGAGACGAAGTCGTTGGCGAGCCGCGCGATGCGCGCATCGGCGCAGTTCTTGAAGATAAGCTGGTCCCATTCGAGACGTTCGATCTCGCGTCCGAGAGCCGGCAGCACGCCGGCGTCCAGTTCCTCAAGTCCCAACATTCCGGCGAAGTCAACACGAGGGCTCAGACCCAACGACAGCTCGCGCGTGATGGCCGGACCTCGCGACGGGAAACGGCCAAAACGCAAGGGCAAGAAAGCAACGTACGAGTCGCCGTCACGCGCGCCCAAGACCATCCACGGGTTACGCTCGATGCTGACGGAGGCAATCATCCATTCCCACGACAGAAAGATGCTCGCCGTGGGATCGGATTCGTAGAGATCGTTCCAACGAGACCGTACGCGATCCAGCGCATCGACGCTGGTAAAGCGGTCGACGACGAGCGTCATACGTGATACGTCCGAGCGCCGTTACGACGACGCTCGTAGTTATTTGTTACTACGGTTTCCTCCAAGCGGCAGCCGACACACGACGGATCTCGCGACGGATTTCCCTGATTCTATTGAGATTTTCATCAACGGCTCCGACTCGGACAATAGGCGCGGCGCGCCGTTGTCCCGAACGAGAACCCTAGAAAAAAGGGCGTGATTATTAGAGGGACGTCCATGGGTACGAAGTAATTCTCCATGCCCGAGTTCGGGCGATAACCGTTGCTACTTTGAAGGAGTTCTTGTTCGAGCCTTCCGGGATATCCACTTCGGGAGTGCTCAACGTAACCAAAGCGCGATGATCGAATCTGCTTACCGTCCCGTCGCCCGGACCAGCGTCGCGCAGCGCTTTGCCGCTCGCGCGGCTGCCGCCCCATATCGCGTCGCCGCCGAGGACTCGCGCGGCTCCCTGACCTACGAGCAGTTGGAGCGTGAATCCAACGCGTTGGCGAGGCGACTGCGTGAGCTCGGGGCCGGGCCGGATCGCTGCGTCGGCATCTGCGTCGAGCGTTCCACCCGGTTTATCGTTGCAGCGCTCGCCGTGCTGAAGAGCGGCTCCGCGTACGTTCCGTTGGATTCATCGACCCCCGCGCAACGGGTGGCGGAAATTTTGAGCGACGCCGCCGTCGTGGCGTTCGTCACCGAGCCCGCAATTGCGCAGGGCTTGCCGGCCCCCTCGTGGCCGGTAATTTCGCTTGGCGATGCTGCTTTTGATGAATCGAAGGATTTCACGCCGGCGGAGAACGATCCGGACTCCCTGGCCTACGTCGTCTACACGTCCGGTTCCACGGGCAACCCGAAAGGCGTGGAGATCACGCACGCCAACCTGAACAACCTTGTCGATTGGCATCAGTCCGCCTTTGCCGTGACTGAAGCCGACCGAGCCAGTCTCGTCGCCAGTTTTGGTTTCGACGCGGCGGCGTGGGAGATCTGGCCGTATCTTACCGCCGGCGCCAGCGTCAGCGTCGCCGACGAGTCCACGCGGCGCTCCGCGGAAACGCTGCGCGGTTGGCTCGTTGCCCAGCGCATAACGATCGCCTTCGTACCGACCGCCCTGGCAGAGGAGTTGTTCGTCGCAGCGTGGCCACCCGAAACGTGTCTACGCGTGCTGTTGACCGGCGGCGACACGTTGCAGCGCAGACCGCCCGCGGGACTGCCGTTCGCCGTTGTCAACAACTACGGACCGACGGAATGCACGGTCGTCGCTACGTCGAGGACGGTGGTTCCCGGCGAGAGCACTTGGCCGCGCCCGTCGATCGGACGGCCCATCGCAAACGCGAGAGCGTGGATCGTGGACGAGAGTTTGCAAGAAGTCGCGGCGGGTGAGGCGGGAGAACTCTGCGTTGCGGGCGCGCTCGTCGCGCGAGGCTATCGCAATTTGCCCGAGCTAACGGCCAGCCAGTTCATTACGCTGACGGACGAGGCGGGACAGGCGGTGAGGGCATATCGAACGGGCGACCGCGCGCGCCTACGGTCCGACGGTCAGATCGAATTTCTTGGACGCGTCGACGATCAAGTAAAGGTACGAGGCTTTCGCATCGAGCCGGGTGAGATCGTCGCGTGCCTGCTGCAACATCCGAGCGTCGGTGCGGCGGCGGTGGCCGTGCGCGAGCTCTGCACCGGACCCGTTCTCGTCGGTTACGTCGTCGCGGCCGGGAGCGCGCACCCGACCGAAGCGGATCTGCGAACGCATCTCGCCGCGAGACTTCCGGAGTACATGCTGCCGGCGGCCTTCGTTGCCATGCGAGCGTTGCCCGTCGGGGCCAACGGCAAAGTGGACAAGAGCGCTTTGCCGGCGCCGAGTCCCGAAAACTCTTTGCCGAGAGCGGCGGCAACGAACGGCGCCCTGACCGGTGTCGAGCGGCAGGTCGCGCGGCTCGTCGCGGATCTCATGAGTCGCCCCTCGATCGATGCAGACGACAACTTCTTTATGTTTGGCGGGCACTCGATGTTAGGCGTCCAACTCGTTGCACGGATCCGAGAGACTTTCGGCGTGCAGTTGCCGCTTCGGCAGCTGTTCACCGCTCCGACGGTGCGCGAACTCTCCAGCGAAGTGTCTCGCTTGATGACGGCCGGCTAGCCGGCCGTACTGCCGGTGAAGGAAACGAGGGCCGGAACGCCTCTCAGTCTGTACCAGCTGCTGGACGCGGACGTACTGGCCGACCCCTATCCGCTCTACCGTCGCCTTCGCACGGAAGACCCCGTCCACTGGGATCCGTACTTGCACGCCTGGGTCGTGACGCGGTACGAAGACGTGGTGACGGTTTTGACGCGGTTTTCCGCGGAACGAACGCCGTCGCCCGATTTCTTCGATGCTCTCGGAGCCCGTCAAATTCGACCGGTCGCAGAGGTCATGGTCAAGCAAATGCTGTTTTTGGACGCGCCCGAGCACACGCGCATACGCAAACTAGCGGCGCCGGCATTCATGCCGGCGCGCGTCGCGGCGTTGCGCCAGCACATCGAAAGCATCACGATGGGACTGCTCGACGAAGTCGTTGAACGCGGCGAAGGCCGCATGGATCTCTTGAGAGACTTCGCGGAGCCGCTCCCCGCCATCGTGACGGGTGAGATGCTCGGCGTGCCGCGCGAAGACCATCGCAAACTCAAGGACTGGTCTGCCACGTTTGCAGGGGTCTTGGGGAATTTTCAGCACAATCCCGATCAACTCGAACCGGTACTCGATGCGGTCGAGAAGATGACGGCCTATTTTCAGCAGGCGATTCTCGAGCAGCGAACGCGTCCGCGCGAAGGCCTCGTCCAAACTCTCATGTCGAGCGAAGTGGACGGCGATCGCCTAACGGAAGAAGAGGTCGTCGCGAACTGCATCATTACGATGGTCGGGGGGCAAGAAACGACGACCAATCTCATCGCCAGCGGGATGCTGGAGCTGCTGCGTCACCCCGATCAACTCGCGAAGCTGCGCGCGAAACCGGAGATCATGCCGACGGCGGTCGAAGAGCTGTTGCGCTACGTCAGCCCGACCCAGCACACGGCGCGCGTGGCGCCAGACGACGTCGTGCTGAGCGGAAAGGAGCTCAAAAAGCGCCAAGCCGTCATCGCCGTCACGGGCGCCGCCAACCGCGATCCCGACCGCTTTCCCGATCCGGATCGTCTCGACTTGGAGCGACCCGACAACCGGCACGTCGCGTTTGGATGGGCGGCGCATTTCTGTTTCGGTGCACCGTTGGCGCGCCTGGAGGCCCAGATCGCTTTCGACGCGCTGCTGCGCAGGTTCGATGCGCTCGAACTTACCGAAGAGCCACTGGTGTGGCGTGAGAACCTCGCGCTGCGTGGCCTGAACGCGCTCCCGCTTCGGTACGAAGCGACGACGTGACCCCGCGCCTCCGCCCGGCAACGTTTGACGACTACCAGCAGATCGTAGGTTTAGAGACAACGCTGAGCGCCGACGTGCCGTCGGAAGCACAATGGCGGCTACGGTGGACCGGCAACCCACTGTGGCCGACGCTGGAGCAGCGCTGGCCGATCGGCTGGGTGATGGAAGCTCACGACGGCAAGATCGTGGGGTCCATCGGGAACATTCCGCTTCGGTACTACTTTCGAGGAGAACCGCTCGTTGCCACTACGGGTCGAGGCTGGGTGGTCGCGCCGGAATATCGGGGATTTGCGCTGTGGCTGCTCGAGGAACGCTTCAACCAATCCAACGTCGACTTGTTTATCGATACGACGATCAGCCCGCTGGCGCTGGCGGCTTTCGACGCATTTGCGTTGCGCGTTCCGGTTGGGGATTGGGAGACGATCGCGTACTTCGTGACCGGCCATCGCGCCTTCGCGACCAGGGCGCTCCAAAAGCTCAACGTGCCGCTCGCGCCCATATGGGCGACGCTCGCCGGACCGGCCTTGCGCTTGAAGGAATCGCTGATCGATAAGAAGCCGCCCCAGAGAGGCTCGTCGTTGAAGATCGACGACGCCGAGACCTTCGACTCTCGTTTCGATCTGTTCTGGCAAGAACTGCTGCGTCAGAATCCCGACACGCTGCTGGCCGCGCGCGACAGCGCGACGCTGGCGTGGTATTTCTCGTGCGCAATGCGCGCGCGCCGGCTGTGGATCCTGACGGCCACGCGCAGCGATCGGCTCGTCGCCTATTGCATCTTCAAACGGCAAAGCGCCGAGGGGCAACTCGCGCGCATGCGGCTCGTAGACTATCAGACGCTCGCACCGGAAGACGATCCGCTCGCCGACTTCCTTGCGATCGCGCTACAGCGGTGCGCCGTGCGAGGCGTAAGCGTCCTCGATCGTCCCGGCGTGGGCGTAACGCAGACCCACACGTTCGATGCGCATGCTCCGTACCGGGCGAAACAGAGTTGGCCATTCTTTTACCGCGCGGTGAGCGCGGATCTTGCGGCCCAGCTTGCGCTTCCGCAGGCATGGGCTCCGTCAGCATACGATGGCGACGCCAGCTTCGAGTGACGTTTACACCTGGGACGCATTACTCAACGGCGTGCACGTTTGGCAACTGCGCCCGCGTGAGCTGCGAGCGGAGCTCGCCGAAAGCCGGTCCTCGTTGCTATCGCAGGAAGAGCGGGATCGCTACGCGAGCTTTCAAACTACCCAAACGCGCGACGATTACCTAGCCGCCCGCGTCCTCTGCCGGGCGACGCTGTCGCGATATACCGGCCGCGATCCGCACGATTGGCGCTTCAGTGATGGCGCGCACGGTAAGCCCGCGCTCGTGGAGGCCGCGGAGTTCCCCTCGCTGCGCTTCAATCTGACGCATACCGATGATTTGGTGCTCTGCGCCGTCACGCGCGCAGGCGAAGTCGGCGTGGACGCGGAGCTTTGTGCGGGACCCGTTGACGCAGCATTGGTCGCGCGTCATTTCCTTTCGCGCCGTCAGCACGAGCGGCTCGCCGCTTTGAACGAGAGCGAGCGACATGTCGC
>JAFAQW010000282.1 GCA_019245995.1 Vulcanimicrobiota bacterium
CCAAGGCGTAAATGGGAAAGGCGAGGATGAAGATGAACGCGACGCCGGTTATATACACCGGCCGCCGGCCGAGCCGATCGGAGAGCCACCCTCCGAGAGCATTGGCGAAAAGTCCCACGGCGCTTCCCACCAAGTTTGCGGTAAAGAATATCTGGGGGTTCAGCTTCAACACGGAGCGGGGGCCGGCGCCATAACTCACCGTCTGCGTCGTCACGAGATAGAAGCCGCCGTTAATCACGAAGAAGGAGCCGCCGGCGAGCAACACGGTCTTCCAATGGTTTCGAAGAACGACCGCGAGCGGCGCCGCAAGGATTTGCCCCATGGTCTTCACGCGCTCGAACGCCGGCGTTTCGGCGATGCTCAGGCGCACCACCAAACCGATTGCGACGAGAACGACGCTCAGCAGAAACGGAATGCGCCAGCCTATGGCGAGCAACGCCGCCGTGCCGTTGGCACCGGCCGAATAATGCGCCGTGACGCTCTGGAAAACGAGGCTGGCAAAAATCAAACCCAGCGGGACGCCCATCTGGGGGAAACTCGCGAGAACGCCCTTGAACCGCGGCTGGGCGTGCTCGGTCGCCATCAGCACCGCGCCGCCCCACTCCCCGCCCACGGCAACGCCCTGGCATAAGCGCAACGCCACGAGCAGCAATGGCGCCCAAACTCCGATTCGCGCATACGTCGGAAGCAGTCCCACGAGAAACGTCGCCACGCCCATGATCGTCAACGTGACGACGAGCATGGCTTTGCGCCCCAGCTTGTCGCCGAAGTGCCCGAAGACGACGCCACCGAGCGGCCTGCCGAGAAAACCAACCCAAAACACGCCGTACGATGCCAGTTGACCGACGAACGGATCGGACTTCGGAAAGAAGAGCGCCGGAAAAACGAGCGCCGCCGCGTAGCCGTAGACGTAGAAATCGTACCATTCGATCGACGTGCCGATCAGCGCCGCGGCTGCGACCAACAGGCCCGGCGAGCGGTTCTCGGTGGCTGCGCTCATCCGTGATGCCTGCGAATTTCGCTATCGTTGTCCCTGCGGCGGAAGGTATCTTACGCCCCTCACGGCTTAGGTTCCGCAGACTTCATGGCGTTCAAAGCCTGCTGGGTGCCGTTTGCGCTCGCCGCTATTGTGTTGCTCGGCGGAGCGTTACGCCTGTACGACATCGGCGGCGTTCCAACCGAGTTGGACGCCGACGAGATCGATCTGTACAACTCCGCCCACAGCATCGTAACGACCGGCCGCGATCTCGACGGTACGCTGCTCCCATTCTTGTACTCGCCCGTGACGCGGAACCCGCCGGTGTACGCAGTGGCCGCCTACGGGTCGAGCGTGGTCTTCGGGCGCACCGCGCTCGGCTTGCGGCTCCCCGCCGCGCTCTTTGGATTGATCGCGATACTGCTGGTGTACGGGATCGCGCGCGAGCTCACGGGTCGAAGCGACATCGCGCTGATCGCTGCGCTGTTGATGGCGACGCAGCCGATCTTCGTGCTCTTCGCGCGCGTGGGTTGGGAACCGGCATCCGAGCTGCCGTTCTTGCTCGGCGGCGCGTATCTGCTGCTGCGCGGGCTGCGTGCCCCGGCGATCGCGGTACCGCCGATCCTTGCCGCGTCGTTTCTGCTCGGCCTGAGCGCGTATACGTACATGGCCGCGTGGTTCTATGCGGTGGTGCTCGGGGGCGCGCTCGTCGCGTTCAATCTGCCCCGTTTTGCGTCGTGGCGCGGCTTGCTCACGGTACTGTCGGCGTGCCTACTATGGTTGCTTGTCGCAGCGCCGGCGCTGTGGATGTGGTTCCTCGACAAGCACACCGTTTCTCACACCCTCGGAATGGCCACGTTCACCGGCGGATTTTCGCCCGGCGCGCTCCAAACGTTTTTCTTAAACTACGGCGCGCACTTCCATTGGTCGTACTTGGTGACGACGGGAGATCCGAAGGCCGGGATCACGTGGCGCTATCTCAACGGCGTCGGCGCGTTCTTCGGGTGGGTCGTCGTGCTGGCCGCGCTCGGGTGCGTTGCGAGCGTGCGGTACATTCGGCCGCCGTGGGCATTGGCGTGGACGTTGCTGTGGCTGGCCGCCTATCCGCTCGGCGGCGCCCTCACCAACCAGGGCATACCGGGAACGCCGAACGCGCCGCGCACGCTCGCCGGCGCGCCCGTCTTCTGCATTCTCGCCGCGGTCGGCATTGCGTTACTTTTCGATTGGGCCGCGGCGCTGCGACGGCCGCGCGTCGCTCGCGCCGCACGCATCGGCGCGGGTCTCTTTTTTGCGGCCGGCGTGCTGTTTTCGACGATTTACTTCGCGCGGTTCTACTTCACGCGGTACGTCCACCAAAGCTCGAACGCGTGGTTTTCCGGGACGCGCGCTCTCTTCGCCGCCATCCGCGAGAATCGCAACAACTATCGTCGCGTTTGCTTCGACGTTCGGCCGGCGTGGTATCCGTTGCCCACGTTCACGCGCTTTTATCTCGAGGGCGTTCCTCTCGTCGTCGTCAACGGCATCCACGACCCCAGTTGCTCTCTCCGCGGCACGCTCGCGGCCGTGGACGGCGATGAGAGGTTCACGCGCGCCGGCTTCCGCATACTCGCCGCCGTTGATGACGTCGACGGCAATCGCTTCGCGACGCTCAGCGGCTACCGGTGAGGTTTCGAAAGTGGCCGTGACCGTTCATCTGATCGACGGGACGTACGAACTCTTCCGTCATTTCTATGGATTGCGCCGCTTCAACAGCGGGAAAGACCGCTTATTTGGTGCGGTCGTCCGCGTGCTCAACACGTTGCTGCAAATGCTCGATGAAGGTGCGACGCACGTAGGCGTCGCGACCGATCACGTCATCGAATCCTTTCGCAACGAACTGTGGAGCGGATACAAGACCGGAGAGGGCATCGATCCTGCGCTGCGCGCGCAGTTCGAACCGCTCGAGGACGCGCTGCGCCTCATGGGCGTTGCCGTTTGGGCGATGGTCGAGCTCGAAGCCGACGACGCCTTGGCGTCGGCGGCGGCTATCGCGTCGCGCGACACTCGGGTACAGAGAGTCTGCATCTGGACGCCGGACAAGGATCTGGCGCAAAGCGTGCGCGCTGATCGCATCGTGCAGGTCGACCGCAGGAGCAGGCTGGTGCGGGACGCCGAGGGCGTCCGAGCAAAGTTTGGCGTGAATCCCGAGTTCATCCCCGACTATCTGGCGCTCGTGGGCGACGCCGCCGACGGCTATCCGGGGATCGGCGGCATCGGTCCGAAAGGAGCGGCGGCGCTCATCGCGCGATACGGAGCGATCGAACGATTCCCGCCCACGGTGCTCGGCGAGCGTCAAATGCTCGCGTTATTGTTTAAGAGATTGGCGACCCTTCGAACCGACGCCAACCTTTTTGCAAACGTCGACGAGCTGCGATGGCGTGGGCCGACCGAAGAATTTGCGGCCCTGTGCGAGCGATTGCAAGCCCCGACCTTGCCGGCGCGCGCGACGAACGCCGCCGCCCGGGTCGCCGCGTCAACAGCGGACCCGCGGAATTAGCAGCCGCCCTTCGCGCCGAACGCCAAAGCGCCGGACTGGAAGTTTTCGCCACCGTAAACCTCTTCGTACACCCCCCCGGTGAGCCGGCGCGTCGCCGGAGCGATGAAGAGCAGGCCGGCATTCTGACCGTAACCCTGCGCTTGGATCGTCGCGACAAAAAGATCGTTGACCACCAAGAACGTGCCGTAGGTAAAGCGTTCGGTGCCGATCGTGAGCGTGGCAAAGCCGCTGGGGGTCAACGTCAAGCACCCCGTAAAGCCGCCGTTTTTCGTGCCGGTGACGGTCACCGGAAAGTTTCCGCTGTAGCTGCGAGCGGTGGGTTCCATGATAAATCCCCGCGCCATGGCGGGCGCCGGCGAGGCCACGACGGTGAGGGTCGTGACGGCGGCCAGCGAGACCAAGAAAGCCTTGGGAAAGCGCATCGGTATTCGTCCTCCAGCGGTGATTGTGAGATGCGCTCTAGTCTGATCTCCATTGATGAAAAAAGACTAAAGACCCGGCGCCGCGCGGCGCCATCGCTGGGCTTGGCAAATGAGCGCGATCAATATGGGGGGTTCACCCCCATACTTCGGCGCGGCCGGGTTTCGTATAGTCGTGGGGGCGGGCGGCTTTTGCGCCCGAGTAAGGAGCACATCCATGAGAGTCGTACTGGCACTTGCAGCGGGCGCGTGCGTCGCCGCCTGTTCGGCACAAGGCGCCGTGCCCTCGGGACCGCTGGCCGGCGCCGCGGCGCCGACGACGTGGACGACCCCGTTGCAGCGCGCCGCCGCCTGCGATCCCACACCGAAAACCTGGACCGGGATGTACGTCGCCAACGATGCCGGCGGCGACGTGGTACGATTCACGCCTCCTTATACGGGCAGGCCGCAAAGCTTGGCTTCAGTTGCAAATCCCGTGGCCGTCGCCTTCGACACGAAGAAGAACCTCTTCGTTACGGCGTTCTATGCCCAGAGCGTCCTGGAATTCGCTCCGCCGTATACGGGCAGCCCGATTGCGGCGACCACCGTCACCTTGAGCAACCCGTACGGCATCGCGCTGGACGACCACAACAACCTCTTCATCGCCGATTTCGGCAACAGTCGCGTCGTCGAAGTGGCCCCACCCTATACGGGCAGTGCCAAGGCAATCATCACCAACGGGATCAGCGCGCCGAACGGTCTCGCCTTCGATCCCGAATGCCACTTGTTCGTAACCAACCAAGGCACCAATAACTTCACCGAGTACGCCCCGCCATATACCAAGGCGCCCATCGCGACCGGCGGCAAGGGTTATCTCGCCAATCCGACCGGCCTTGCGATTTGGAAGAAAAACGCCTACGTCGACGACTTCAAGAGCGGACGAGTGCTGGTCTTCGCGCCTCCCTACAAAGGAAAACCGGTCCTGACCATCGCGACAGGCGCTTCCACCGCGCCGTACGGTATTGCGTTCAACGCTGCCGGTGATCTTTTTGTGGGTCTTTACTCAGCTAGTGAGGTCGTCGAGTACGCGCCGCCGTATACCGGAAATCCCATTACGACAATGATGTACCTCGCTTTGCCCGCCGGCATCGCGGTCGGCCCGAAGTGACAAGAGCTGCTACCGAGACATTGCATGCGTAATACAAAGCTAAAAGCCTCTGCGATTGTAGCGCTCGCCCTCATCTGGCTCT
>JAFAQW010000122.1 GCA_019245995.1 Vulcanimicrobiota bacterium
CCTCTCGCGCGAGGCGCCGCGCGGTGGCGATGGCATCCGCGTCGGACACGCGGATGACCTCTTCATACGTCGCCGTGTTGAGCACCGCGGGAACGAAGCCCGCGCCCGTTCCTTGAATCTTATGCGGCCCGGGCTTCCCTCCGGAGAGCACGGGCGATCCCTCGGGCTCCACGGCAATCATTTTGACGTCCGGCTTGCGCGACTTGAGGATCTCGCCGACTCCGGTGATCGTACCACCCGTTCCGATTGCGGAGACGACGACGTCCACCGCTCCGTCGGTGTCGCGCCAAATCTCCTCGGCGGTCGTGCGCCGGTGAATCTGCGGATTCGCGGGATTCTCGAACTGCTGCGGCATGAAATACTTGCTTGGCGCCGCCTGCAGGATTTCGTTTGCCCGCGCAACCGCGCCGGGCATCCCTTGCGCGCCGGGAGTCAGCACGACCTGAGCGCCGTACGCTTTCAAAAGGTTGCGCCGTTCGATCGTCATCGTATCGGGCATGACCAAGATGAGCGGATAGCCTTTCGCGGCCGCGACGAACGCCAACGCGATACCCGTGTTTCCGCTGGTCGGCTCGAGAATCGTCATCCCCGGAAGGAGCCGCCCGTCGCGCTCCCCCGCCTCGATCATCGCGATTCCGATGCGGTCCTTGACGGAACCGGCCGGGTTGAACGACTCCATCTTGACTAAAACGGTCGCGTCAAAGTTTCCCGTCAGTCGTGGAATCTTCACCAACGGCGTGTTGCCGAACGTGTCGGCTAAGCTCTCATAGATGCGTCCCATGGTAGCGTGCTTAACCCCCAAACGAGAGCGGGCGTTTCATGCCGGAAGGCTTTTTGCCCGCCGTCTATCGAGTATCGCGGTATATGAAACGATCCTTCGCGGCGGGGTTGGTCGCCCTGCTTGGGGCCGCGGGCTTGGCGACACCGCCGGTCGCCGTCGCGGCCGCGCCCGCGTCGCTTGAGGACGCGCTGGCGAAGATCGCAGCGTACGCTCCCGCCGCGATGCAGTACCAAGGTACGCCGGGGCTTTCGATCGCCATCACGGACGCGCGGCGAACGTTGCGCGTCATCACGCTAGGGTACGCGAACGTCGAACGGCGTCAGCCCGTCACGCCTCAGACGCGGTTCGCCATCGGCTCGATCACCAAATCCATGACTGCGATGAGTTTGCTCTCGCTGCACGATGCGCGCCGGCTCGATCTCGACGCACCGGTTTCGCGCTACTTGCCGTGGTTCTCGATCCAGAGCGATGGCCCCGTTCTCGTGCATCAGTTGCTATCGCACACGGCCGGCCTGCCGGACGACTACGCCTCCGAGGTCGGATATCTCTACGATCTCGTGGCGCTGCGTCAGGCGCACACGATCTTTCGGCCGGGCACCTCGTGGTCGTACTCCAACGACGGGTACGCAACGCTCGGCGCCCTTTTGGCCAGCCTCGATGGAAGGTCGTGGGCCGACGCGCTGCGCACGCACGTCTTCGAACCGCTGGGGATGCGCGACAGTTCGCCCGTCTTCACTCCCGATGCGCTCGCGAGCGCCGCGGTGGGCTATCAGTTCCTCGAAAACGATCGGCCGGCGCCGCTGCGGCCGCCGTTAGTCGCCTCGCCCCCGATCGACTTCGTCGATCCCGCCGGTTCGGTGCTCGCCACGCCCGAGGACATGGCGCGCTACATGCGGTTCTATCTTAACGGCGCGCGGGACGCCGGCGGCCGGCAGCTGTTATCGCCGGCGACGTTTGCCGCGATGACGACGGCGGATCGGTTGAACGACGGCAAGCCGGCCGGCGCACCCGGCGTGGAGCTGCCCGAGGCGCCGGAATTCTATAAGGCCTACGGCTACGGCTTGGCCATCTTCAACACCAACGGGGAGCACTTGATCGGACACACGGGCGGCATTTCCGGCTACACGTCGTGCATGCAAATGAATTTGACGCGAGGCTTCGGCGTCATCACGTTTGCCAACCTCGTGGAAGCGCCGCTGCATCCGTGCGCGATCGCGCTCTACGCGATGCGCGTACTGCGCGCGCAGCGACTCGGGCGGCCGCTTCCCGCGCCGCCGGCTTTACCCGATCCCGCCTATGTCGAACGTGCGCATCAGTATGCCGGCGACTATCGCGCCCCCGACGGCTCGGCGTTGCGCGTCACCGACAGCCACCACCGCCTCACGCTGGCGGCGGGCGGCGAAGCGATCCCGCTCTATCCGCGAGGCCCCGATCTTTTTTGGGCGGACGATTACCGGTTCACTTGGTTCTTGATCGCCTTCGGCCGCGACCGCAAGGGTGAGGTGGATCAGATGAACTACGGGCCTGTGTGGTACGCCGGCGCGCGCTACGCGGGTCCGCGTTCGTATCGTTACCCGGCGTCCTGGAACGCGCTCAGCGGCCGTTACGAGAACACCTACTTCGGCCAGCCGGAGATCACGCGCGTCGTGATCGTGCGAGATCGTCTCACGCTCGACGGCGTGGATCCGCTCGTGCCGGCGCCGAACGGCACGTTTCAGGTCGACAACTCGACGGCGACGTTCGGCGCGTACGCCGCAGGTTTACCGCAAGAGCTGACGGTCGACGGAACGCATCTCTACCGGATCGATCTACCCTGACGAGGGGAGCGTCTGCAGCGCACCGGCGCAGGCGCGGCCAGCATAGGTTGGTCGACCGTGAAGGCGAAGCATGGTGGACGGAGGCGGCGCCGCATGATCGCACATGGCCTACTATCGATGCCGACATGGCGTGGGTTTTCTGCCTTGGCCTTGGCGGCGCTGGTCGCGGGATGCGGGACCCGCAACGCCCAGCCGTTTGCAATGCCGGCTTTCACCGCGACGAACTCGTTGCCCGGAACCGAGCGGTCTCGGTTTCGGCCTTTTGCCTTGGGCCACGCGCGGATGGAACCCGACGCTAAAAATAAGGATCTGCTCTATATTTCCGCGGCGGCTACCGGATGGGTCTACGTCTACACCTACCCTCGAGGGCGCCTGGTCGGGTCCATGGATTTCGTCGAGCCAGAGGGATTGTGCGCGGATAGATCCGGCAATATATTTGTCCCGGATATTCAGCTGGACGAGATTTTCGAATTCGCACATGGTGGCAGCACGCCGATCCAAATTTTGCAGGGCGTACCATATGGTGCGCCGCTGGACTGTGCGGTGGACCCGGTGACCGGCAATCTCGCCGTTACCAATGACTCTAACTTCCCCGGTAACGTGGCTGTTTACCTTAACGCACGCGGAACGCCTCGACGTTATACGCTACCGCGCGCATATCCGAAATACTGTACGTACAATGATGGAGGGACGCTATTCGTAGACGGAGGCGACCAAGGTCGGTCCGAGTTGGCGGAGCTGCCTAGGGGCGCAAACAGCTTTGAGAAGCTCTCATTGCATCAGAAGACCGGCGCGATGGGGGCCGTTCAGTGGGACGGGAAATACGTCGCACTAGGCGACATAAACATTAACGTCGTATACCGATTGCGCATCGAGGGGCTGAATACTAAGGTCATCGGCACGGCGAAACTCGTTGGCGCCAAGCATGTATTTCAATTCTGGATCCAAGGGCGCCGCCTAATTGGGCCGGACGAATACGCAAGTGACGTCGGCTTTTGGGATTATCCGGCCGGGGGCAGTGCGACGAAGACCATCGGCGGCGTTGTGGACCCCGCAGGCTCCGCCGTTAGCCTCACCGCGAACCACTAGATGGGCCTACAAGCAAATTAGAGATAGGAGCTGATCAAGTGGGTTATGCGACGGTTTTCAATGTAGTCGACGACTTTCACGCGAAAGGCGACGGGATTCATGACGACACGGATGCGATCAATA
>JAFAQW010000227.1 GCA_019245995.1 Vulcanimicrobiota bacterium
ACGTGCCCTCCGATCGCGTCCGCCGGTCAGAAGCTGCAGCTCCAAATGCGACGCCAACGTCTCGAGCGACATCGTCCGCATTCGCGCTGCTGCTAGCTCGATGGCGAGCGGGATGCCGTCGAGCCGCGCGCAAATCTCCGCAACCGCCGAGTTATCGCGCCCCAAAGGAGCGGACGGATTCGCCGCCCGCGCGCGTTGGATAAACAACTCCTCCGCCGAGAGCGGATCTAACATGGTGAGCCGGTACACGCGCTCCGCCGTAATGTCGAACGGCGTGCGGCTCGTCGCGAGCACCACCACGTGCGCGCATCGCGCCACCACCTGGGCCACGATCCGCGCCGCCTCCTCAACAAGATGCTCGCTGTTGTCCATCACCAGCAGCAGCTCGCGCCGCTCCAGAAACGCCAGCAAATCTTCCAGGGGATCGAGATCGTTCGTAGACGTGCCGCCGATCGCCGAGAAGATGGTTGCCGGAATCAGCCGCGCGTCGCCGACAGCTGACAAATCGACGAACCAAACGCCGTCGCGCGTGTCGTTCACGCGCGCCGCCGCTACCTCGAGCGCGAGCCTCGTCTTCCCGATGCCGCCGGCGCCGGTGATCGTCAGCAGCGGCCCCTCGTCCAGCAACGCTTCCACGCGGGCGAGGTCTTCGCGGCGTCCGACGAAACTGGTGCTCTGCCGCGACAAGTTGTTCGGCGGCGTCGCCAGCTCGCGCAATGGCTGCACGTCCGTGCGGAGCCCGGCACCCATCGGCTGATACACGCGTTCCGGGTCGCGCACGTCGCGCAGCGGCAGCGCGCCGAGATGGCGCAGCGTCACGCCACCGGGCAAACGCGTCGCAGCGAGATCCGCGGCGACCCCGGTCACCAAAATCTGCCCGCCATGTCCGGCCGAAAGCAGGCGCGCCGTGCGATTGACGGCTACGCCGAAGTAGTCGCCCGCGCGTTCGTCGGTTTCGCCGGCGTTGATCGCCATGCGCACGTTCAATCCGTCAACGGAAGAAAAATCTTCCCGCTCGATCTGCCGCTGGGCTTCGACGGCTGCCTCCAATGCATCGCCCGCGCTCGAAAATGCGACGCAAAACGCGTCGCCGATGGTCTTGAAAACGAAGCCACGGCGCGCCTCGACCGCTTGGCGGATGATTGCGTCGTGCCGCCGCAGCGCGTCGCGCATCGCATCGCCGTAGCGTTCCCAACGCCGCGTGCTTCCTTCGATGTCGGTAAAAAGAAAGGCGACCGTGCCGGTCGGCGGGAGCCCCACGCTCTCGTACTACCGCTTTGCCCGCGCCGAACCTCGTCGCATCCGCGGCCGAACGGCGGAGGACGCCCGCGAGCGCGCCCCGCATCTTTCCTCCGAGTGCGTACGAGCACGGAATCGCGCGGTCGTAGCTCAATTGGATAGAGCCGTAGCCTTCGAAGCTATTGGTTGGGGGTTCGAGTCCCTCCGACCGCGAGAATGATCGCCCGCGGCGCGCTCGCGCGGTCGCGAACGCGCTGCGGGTTGTTATTGTTCGGCATCGTTGCTGGTGTCTATGTCCTGTCGTTCAGCCGCGACGTAGGGTTCTGGGATTACGGCGAGCTGCAGACCGTCCCATACATTCTGGGGCTCGCGCACACCACCGGATTTCCAACCGAGATCCTCAGCGGTTGGCTCTTCTCGCACCTCGTGGCCGTGGGGAGCGTCGCATTTCGCATCACGCTGTTCTGTTGGCTGTGTGGCGTCGGCGCGGCGCTGTGCTGTTACGCGATCGCACTCGAGCTCGGTGCAAGTGCCGGCATCGCCGTGGCCTGCGCCGCCGCGTATGCGTGCATGCGGCTCACGTGGAGTCACGCGGCCAGCCCCGACGTCGTCAACGAAACGGTGCTGCTGAGCGCCGCGACGCTGCTCTGCGCCACGGTCGCGCACCGGACGGAACGACGCGCCGGCGTAGGGCTCGCCGCGCTTCTCGCCGGCCTCTCGCTCGGAACGCACGCGACGGCGATATTCGCGCTTCCCACTGCCACGTTGGCGCTGCTGCGCCGCCGCCGCGACGTCGGCACCATCGCGTTGGCGGCGTTGTTCGGCATCGGCGTCGCCGCCATTGTCTACGGTTATCTGCCGCTCCGAAGCTGCGCGGTGGAGCGTCAACGGCTCGATCCGACGCGCAGCCTTGGGCTTCCACCCGGCATGCCGATTTGGGATTGGGGCGGCCCGTGCAAGCCGGCCGATTTCATCGCCGTCGTCACGGGACGCCAGGCGAACGCGGGCTCAGGCCTGCGCGCATATCTCAATCTGCGGCACTACCCGCAATTCTTTTCGTTCGCGCTGACCCAGTTGGGATCGCTCCCGCTGGGCGCGCTGCTCGTGGCCGCCGCGGTGCTGGCGTTTCTCGCGCAGCCGAAGGCGACGCACAGACGCACCTGGGTGCTGTTCCTTCCGTTCGTGTTGGTCACGCCGTTCGCCGCGGGCTTTGGGACGGAGAGCGACGTCGCGCGGTACTATATGTTGCCCGGGCTCTGTTTGTGGATCCAAATCGCGGTGGGCTGCACGGCGCTGGCGCAACGCGCGAGCGCACGACGGATCCCCCATCTCGAAACGGCGGCGATCGCCGCGGTCGCCGTCCTCGCTCTTGCGTGGCTTTGGCAGTCGCGCGACCTGTTCGAGCGCCGCAACGATCGCCTCGGCAGCACGTACGTCGCAGGCGTCATCGCGGCGACGAGCGACGACGGCATCCTCATCGCGCCGTGGGTCGACGCGACGCCGCTCGCGTACGCCGCCTATGCGGAAAAAAGTTTCGGCCGCCGGTTCGTCGTGTTCGGCGACGCCGCGGCCTTCCGGCGACAGATCCCGCGCTGGGCCAAGACGCGCGCGGTCTACGAGAT
>JAFAQW010000036.1 GCA_019245995.1 Vulcanimicrobiota bacterium
TCGGCCAATCTCATCGCGGAGCCGTTGGGATTGGAGCTGCACGAGCTCACGCAGGCGCCGTGCACCGGGGCAGGCGTGCTGAGCGAACAGAACCCGGAGCTGGCCGATGCGCTCAACGGCTTGACGCTGGCCATGGCCGAATCCGAAGGCGCCGACCTAATGACGATTTGCAGCACCTGTCAGGGCGTGTTATCGAGCCACAACCACACGTTTTCGCAAGACCGTGGCCGGCTCGACCGCGCCAACGCCACGATCGCCGATCAGGGCTTCCGCTACGGTGGGACGACCAAAGTCAAACATCTGCTCTGGATGCTCTTCGAAGATATCGGCATTCAGCGAGTCGCGGCCGCAATCAAACGCAAGCTGACGGGCCTCAAGATCGCGCCGTTCTACGGCTGCTACATCCTTCGTCCGGTGGAGTCGCTCGGCTTGCGGGAACGGCCCGAGCGCAAGACCTATCTCGAACGGCTTATTTCGCTGCTCGGCGCAGAGCCGGTCGAGTACCGCGGTTCCACGAAGTGCTGCGGCTTTCCGATGTTGACGTTCAACCGCGATAAGGCGCTAGCGATGGGCGGCAACCACATTCTCGAGGCGAAGGAGAAGGGCGCGGACCTCTTGGTGACGCCCTGCCCACTGTGCCACCTCAATCTCGATGGGCAGCAACCCGACGCGTCACGCGTCTTGAAACAAGAGATCGACGTTCCCATCTTCCACCTGCCGCAACTCTTGGGCTTGGCGTTCGGGTTCGAACCCGAACAGCTGCGCCTCAACCATCACGTGGTGCCGACAAAGGGCGCGCTGGAGAAGGTCGAACTCAAAGTCTAGCCGCCAATTCCGCTGCGGCGTAAGGAGTTCAACGTTGCTTCACTCTCAGTTTTCACGTAGCACCGCGGCCCGCTTCGGCGCCGCAATCCTCCTCGGCGCGTTCCTCGCCGGATGTTCCGCCGCTTCACCCATTGCGCCCGGCGCTGCCGGCGGCTCGACCGGTAGCGTCGTGCAACGGACGCGTGCGCTGGCCGACGGTCATGGACCGCGTTCCGGCGCGCCGTCGGCGCAAACGGGCGGATGGATCTCACCGGATGCGAGGCGCCATCGCAAGGGCCTCATCTACTGGGGCAGCTACGATGCGAGCACGATCACGATCTATTCCGCCCGGGGGGTCAACGGAAAAAAGAAGGGCCAAATCACGACCGGGCTGTCGAATCCCGAGCGGTTATTCGTCGATACCGCGCGCAACGTCTACGCCACCAACATCGGCAACAACACGATCACTGCCTATCAGCCGGGTCACACGTCGCCGTTT
Source organism: Vulcanimicrobiota bacterium (assembly GCA_019245995.1). Classification (GTDB taxonomy): domain Bacteria; phylum Vulcanimicrobiota; class Vulcanimicrobiia; order Vulcanimicrobiales; family Vulcanimicrobiaceae; genus Cybelea. Next base: position 1,304 of record JAFAQW010000036.1, read on the forward strand.
TTGACGATCAGCAACGGCGTGAACTCTCCGACGGGACTCACGGTGGATGCCGCCGGAACGGTGTACTGCGCGAACGTAGGCAACGACACGATCACCGTCTATCCGAAGGGCCAAACCTCGCCGTCGCTGACGATCCCCGTCTCGAGCAGCCCGGAGTATCTGGCGACGGACGCATCGGACAACCTGTACGCATCCATCGGCACCGCCGTGTATGAGTTTCCGCCCGGATCAACCTCCGGTAAGGATTTAGGACTCAACGCCCCCGGACCGAGCGCGCTGGAAGTGGATAAGGCCGGTAATCTGATCGTGCTCGCCGGCAGTACGGTCGATTACTTCCCCGCGGGCAAGACGCAGCCGTCGAAGCAGATTACCGTGACCGCGGGATTTCCGTTTGCGCTCTCCCTGAGCGCGGACGAAAAGACGCTCTACGTCAGCGTCGAGACGGGCAGCACGTTCATTATCCAGGACGTCAGCTTTCCGAACGGCACGGCGTTCTCCAACAAGCTCACGACCAACGGCGGCGAGTGGCCCGTGGCGGTGAGCCCGGATAACGCGCTCGGAGGCTAGTTTCCCGCAGGCGACGCTGTGGCGGGGCAATCCTTGAGGATCGTCATCCCGTCCGGCGTGCTGTGCGCGATGACGTACCGCACGAGGGGCGGTTCGCTCGCGAGCTTTTCGCTCGGCGGCGGTTGAAAGCGCGTGGGGAAATTGGGATCGCGGAGATTCTGGCCGGACCACGGATTGGCGGCCTCGCTCGGATAGTACCAAGGATAGTCGAGCAAGATCGATTGCAGCGAACGGTCCGCGAAATGCACCGACATCTTGATGTCGACCCAGAAGCCGTGCGTCGCCGAATCGAAACGCGACCCGTGCGGATCGGAAAACGTCACGAAGCCGCAGGGCTCCTCGCCGGCGCCGCCGCCGTTACCCGCGCCGCCATCCCCGCGCCCTAGCGTGCTCGCTGCGCCGCTGCTCGCGGCGTCGTTGCCGTGAATGGCGTCCGCCCAGGCGGGCTTCCCGCCCGACCGTTCGGCCGCGAGCACGCGATCCACGCGGGGCCTGGCCGCGGCACGCTCCATCGCGGCTCCCGCAGTCGCTCGCAGAACCGCCGTGTCGCGCAACGGCGTTGCCACGATCCACGGGCGCGGAGTAATCAGCACGCGGATCCGCCGCGGCGGGGGCGTGCTGCTTCGTCGCGCGATGCGGATCAGTCGCGACTGCGTGACGATCTCGCGGGGCGTCAGCCGAGGCGGCGCGGTGGAGGGAATGAGGCCGGCCGCGGCTTCGTGCAGCGCGATGGCGATTGCGAAGGCGATGCAGAGCCGCCGGCGCGGGGACGTTCCGAAAAGAAGGCCGAGCCGATCTTTTAGGAGCGGCTCGGCGTGACTGCGATGGTTTGGTTTAGGGTGGATTGGTGCCGTACGTTTGTACGTACCACTGCCGGAACTGTTCGTAGGTCGGGTAGTAGCCGTACTTGTGATAGAACCAGTCGCGATAGGCGTCTTGGCGGCGCGTTACTTCCTGCTCTTGCAGGCGCTTTTCGCGCACCTTGTGGTTGTAGTTGACGACTAGCGGAATAGAACCGGCCGTAACCGCGGTGACCAGCAGGATGGTATTCGTGCTGCCGCCACCGTTCGCGAGCGCAGGAGCGGCGACCGAAATGCCAAGCGCAAGGGCCGCCGCGGCGGCCAGGGCGTGCGTTCTCTTCATCAACCTTCCTTTCTGCAGGCCATTCAATCTTCCAACTCAAACTCGCTTGCGCGTGGAGATCGAAAGCCTCATTCGAGCGATCCCTGATTTTCCGATTCCAGGGATCCTTTTCCGTGACATTACCCCGTTGTTGAAAGATAAGCAAGGCTTTCGGCAGGCCATCGACCTTTTTGTCGAGCGATTCAGCGGCCGCGGCATCGATTACGTCGTGGCGATGGAGGCGCGCGGCTATATCCTCGGAGCCCCGATTGCCTACGCAATCGGTGCCGGCTTCGTGCCGGTGCGAAAGCCCGGAAAGTTGCCCTACGAGAAGCTCGCGGAAGAGTACGCTCTCGAATACGGCACCAATACGCTTGAGATCCACTCCGACGCGATCGGCGGCGGCGACCGCGTCTTGGTGGTAGACGACTTGCTCGCGACGGGCGGCACCGCGGCCGCGACAGGGCGCCTCTTGCAACGGCTGGGAGCGACCGTTGACGCCTTTGCCTTTCTCGTTGAGTTGACGGCGCTGAAGGGCCGCGAAACATTGGGGGGCGCCGAGGTCGTCACGTTTGTTTCCTACTAGGAGTCTGTGCGTCGCGGCGGTCGCGGCGCTCTGCATCGCGCCGGCGCTGGCCCGGCCGCGCGCGACGCCGACTCCGGCGCCGACGCCCACGCCGGTCGCCGATCCCGCTATCGACAAGCTCGTGCGCGCCCAGTTCGTACAGTGGCAAGCCGGCATCGTGAACAAGAGTCTCTACGCTCAACAAGTGCTCGACAAGTTGTCGGACGCGACGATCGCCCAGACGTCGAAGGCGCTCGCGCAACTCGGGGCGCTTACCGAGATGGTCTACCTAGGGCCGTGGATCGAGCCGGATTTTCCACCCGGCGCGCGAGGCTACGTCTATCAAATGCGCTGCGTCTCCGGCAACATTTATCTCTGGCTGGCGCTCGATCCGCAGGGCAAGATCGCGACGATTCTTTTCAAGAACCGCCTCGACGTCGAAACGGTCACGGCGCGCCCCAGCCCGCCGGCCGCTTCCCCGAATCCGTAAAGCCACGGCCGGTCGAGGCCTCTTTCGTCTCGAATTCGGCTCCGTTGGCGTTATAATGGCGGGACACCCATGGGAATCGCGGAGTTAACCGACCGAGTCCACCGCTACGATTCCGCCCTCGATGCGCGGGCGCTCGAGCGCGCCTATGAGCTTGCCGTTGCCGCTCACCAAGGACAGCGGCGCGCATCGGGAGAGTCGTACATCCAACATCCCTTGGCCGTGGCCGCAATCCTCGCCGACCTGGAGATGGATCACCAGACCATCGCCGCGGCGCTGCTGCACGACGTAGTCGAAGATACGTCCGTCACGCTCGAACAAGTCACCGAGCTTTGCGGCGAGGAGGTTGCGCAACTGGTCGACGGCGTCACGAAGCTGACGCGCATTCCCTATCAGTCAAAGGAAGACGCCCAGGTCGAAAACCTGCGCAAGATGTTCTTGGCAATGGCCAAGGACATTCGCGTCATCATCATCAAGCTGGCGGATCGCCTGCACAACATGCGGACGCTGGCGAGCCTTCCGCCGGCCAAGCAGCAGGCCATCGCGCGAGAGACGCTCGACATCTACGCCCCGATCGCGCACCGGCTGGGCATTTGGAAGATCAAATGGGAGATCGAGGACGAATGCCTCCGCTATCTCGACGCCGCCGGCTATCACGACATCGTCGAACGCGTGGCGAAGACGCGTAGCGCTCGCGAGGCCGACGTGAACGCCGCCATCGGCGGCCTGCGTAAAGAGTTTGCGAACCTCAAAATCAACGCGGAGATTCAGGGCCGCCCCAAACACTTCTATTCGATTTACTCGAAGCTCAGCAAAGGCCGCGACTTCTCGACCATCTACGATCTCACCGCGATCCGCATTATCGTGGACAGCGTCAAGGATTGTTACGCGGCTCTGGGTGCCGTCCACGCGTTGTGGACGCCGTTGCCGGGCCGCTTCAAAGACTACATCGCGATGCCCAAGCCGAACATGTACCAGTCGCTGCACACGACGGTGGTCGGCCCGACCGGCGACCCGCTCGAAATACAAATTCGTACCTGGGAGATGCACCGGACCAACGAGTACGGCATCGCGGCGCACTGGCGCTATAAAGAAGGCGGCAAAGCCGACCAGTTCGAGAACAAGCTTTCCTGGCTGCGCGCGCTGCTCGAGTGGCAGAAGGACATGCGCGACTCGCGCGTCTTCATGGAAAACTTGAAGCTCGACCTCTTCGATTCGCAGGTGTTCGTTTTCTCGCCACGGGGCGACGTCTATTCGATTCCGGCCGGCGGCACGCCGCTCGACTTCGCGTATCAGGTGCATACCGACGTCGGCAACCACTGCGTCGGCTCAAAGATCAACGGCCGGATCGTTCCGCTCGACTATCAGATGCGTAACGGCGATATCTGCGAAATCCTCGTGAACAAATCGAGCGGCCGCCCTTCGCTCGACTGGCTGTCGATCGTGAAGACGTCGAGCGCGAAGCACAAGATCAAGCAGTGGTTCCGCAAGGAGCGGCGGGAAGAGAACGTTCTCGGCGGACAAGAAGCCGTCGAACAAGAGCTGGCGCGCGCGAACCTGCGCACCGATCTAGCGCGCGGCGAGCTGATCGAGCGCATCGCCACGCGCATGAACTACAGCACGCCCACCGACCTCTTTGCCGCCATCGGCTTTGGAGACGCGTCCGCGCAGGCGGTCGTGAACCGGCTGCGCGACGAGGTCAAGCACGACAACGTCGTCGACCTCACCAAGATCGGACGAAAGCCGGCCGCGCGGCGCAGCGTGCGGCGGTCGAGCGGCGTGCGCATCGCCGGCGTGGACGACGTGTTGGTGCGCCTCTCCAAGTGCTGCTCGCCCGTTCCGGGCGATCCAATCATCGGCTACGTTACGATCGGCCGCGGCGTGAGCGTCCACCGCGCCGACTGTCCGAACATCGCGTTCATGAACGCGACGCCGGAGCGGATCTTACAGGCTCAGTGGCTGCACGATGTCTCGCTGACGCACGGCGTGGATATCGAAGTGGAGGCGGACGATCGCTCGCAGTTGCTGCAAGATATCATGGCCGTCTTCTCGGAGCTCAAGACGCAAGTCAGCTCCGTGAACGCGCGCGTGCGCCGCGACGGTGTCGCGGTGGCGAGCCTCACCGTTCAAATTCGGGATCTCGATCATCTGCACAAGATCCTGGTAAAGCTCGAGGGTCTCAAAAACGTTCGTCGAGTTTATCGCGTGACGAAGCGCGAACGCAGCGCCCTCTAGACCGATCCACCGCGCGTGACGTCGCTTCACCTCCTCGTACCGGAGGCTGCTGCCTTCGTTGCCGGCGCAATGAACAGCGTCGCGGGCGGCGGCAGCTTCCTGTCGTTTCCTGCGTTGATGTTCGCTGGGGTCGCGCCGATTTCGGCCAACGCAACCAACAACGCGGCGATGTGGGTCGGCACGATCGGCAGTGCGCGCGGCTATCGCGAAGAGCTTGCAGAACACCGCGGACTGCTGCTGCCGGTGATCGCGGCGAGCGTCGCGGGTGCGTTGATCGGCGCGTGCCTATTGCTGGTAACGCCGCAGACGCTCTTCGCGCGTTTGATTCCGTGGCTGCTGCTCTTTGCGACAATTGTCTTCGCGGCCAGCCCGTTGCTAACGCGCAACGCACCGAAGATCGCGCGCCACGCTCCATGGCAGATCGCCGTGCAGTTTGTGGTTGCGGTGTACGGCGGCTATTTCGGCGCGGGCATGGGGATTCTGATGCTAGCGGTGCTTGCGTTCTCGGGCTTGCCAAGCTTCAACGCGCAGAACGCGATCAAAAACGTGCTCGCCGTGTCGATTAACGGCGTCGCTTTGATCCCGTTCGTCATCGCGCGCATCGTGGACTGGCGCTTCGCGTTGCCGATGGCCGTAGCGGCCGCCGTCGGCGGCTATCTCGGCGCTCGGTTCTTCCGGCGCGTGCCGCAACGCATTTCACGCTTGCTTGTGGTAACGATCGGCATCGTGATGACTACAGTTTTCTTCTGGCGAACTTTTCGCTGAAAAGTGACGGGGGTCGCTTGCCGCTTGCAGGGCGCTGAAAATGGCCATACGAAGGCCTTCTCCCGTTTATCACTGAGTTATCAGCGAGGTAAGAATGTTTTGGAACAATCGTGCGGCACTCGCGGTGGCCGCAGCGCTTTTAGCCACCTCGGCATGCGGCGGAAACGCATCCGTGCCCTCGGCAAACTCCGCCGGAAACGTCGTGTCGCAAGCGGTTGGCGCGGCGCACGACGGCTCGTATGAAGCAGCCATCACGCCGGACGCAGTCGACCACACGTCGATTCTTAAGGGACTGAAGAAAACGGTTCTGATCGGGTCGACGGTCGATCCGACGAACGGTGACACCGGTCCCCGCTCCATTCACATCGTCGGCAGCTCCAAAGGTTTGCTGAAGCAGGGACAGCTGCTCGTCTGCAACTTTGCCGACAAGACTGGCGCTGCCGGAAAAGGCACGACGATCGAAATGCTCGACGCCGCGCCGAAGTCGAAGCCCACGACGTTCGTTTCCGACAGCCGGATCGAAGGCTGCGACGGAGATGCCATCTCGGCTGCGGACAACGTGTACGCGTCCGGCTTGACGAGCGGCGTTGCGGTGAAGTACGACGCCAACGGAAAGTACCAGCATACCTACAAAGCGCCGATTCAGGAGCCGTTGGGAGACACCGACGCCTATTGCAGCCTTTCGTACATCCCTGAGAACATCTACCTGGGTGACGGCAAGACGGGCTCCATCGTGAAGTGGTCCATCAACGGCTATGGGAACCCGAAGGAGCTGCAAGCCGTAACGGGCTTCGGAGTGAACGGTGGTACCGGTTGGGATGCCTTAGGTCCGTCGGGCATCGTCTATAACGGGAAGCGCATCGGAAACTACAAGTGCACGGACATCGTCTACGTAGCCGACGGCGTCGACAACACGCTGGTTGCCATTCACTACGCCGGAAACTTGTTGGTCAAGGATGAGATTGTCGTACTGCCCGGCGGCAAGACGTTCAAGTGCAAGCACAAGAAAGTGACGTGCGCGTCGCTCGTTTATAGCGGATCGCCGTTAGACGCCCCCGTGGCCTTGACGCTCCTTCCGAACGGCAACCTCATCGCCGCGAATTCCAAAGGCAACAAGCTCGTGGAGATTGCGGCGGACGGCACCCTTCTTGCAACCAAGAGCATCGACAAGAGCTCCATCCCGCACATCTTCGGACTCGCCGCCGAAGGCAAGAACGACAAGGACACGGTGCTGTTCCTCACCTACACGAAGAACAATTCGGTATACGAGCTGAAGCCGTAACTGCAAGCGCACGAAAGGCTCTCATCGCACGCGCCGCTCGCGCGACGTTGGGAGCCTTTTCTTATTCGGTGTCTACGGGCTCGTTCGAGGGCGGTTCTCGCAAGAAGTAGTCCGGGCCGAGGTGCCGTTTGATCGGCACGAACGTACGCGGAGACTGGGTAAAGTCGAACGCGTCGTCGAGCGGGTTGGCGC
>JAFAQW010000042.1 GCA_019245995.1 Vulcanimicrobiota bacterium
CGGCGATGGCATCTCTTCTTCGCGTGGATCGCCGCCCTGTGCTGGTTCGTCTGGCTGGTCGGCAGCGCGTTGAATGGGAATCTGCGCGAGATGGTGCTCAGACGCAGCGACCTCTCGAAGCTGTGGCCGATGCAGGCGTACTATCTCAAGCTGCGCCGCAGTCCGCCCGATTACGGCGTCTACAATCCACTGCAGAAGGCGGCCTACACCATGGTGCTCTTGATTGTCGCGCCGCTGGTCGTGATCACCGGGCTCGCGCTTTCTCCGGGAGTCGACGCGATCGCGCATCCCTTGACGGCGATCTTCGGCGGCCGGCAGTTCGCGCGGCTCTGGCACTTCGCCGGGATGCTCGTGCTGTTGGCTTTCTTCGCGATCCACGTCTTTCAAGTGGCGACGCAAGGGGTAGCGAATCAGATGCGCTCCATGATCACGGGCTGGTATCACCGGTGAAGCGCCGCCTCTTCATTGCGTCTTCGCTATCGGCATTGGCCGGCTGCGGCCCCATCAGCGCCGCCCTGAACGACAACGACGCCGTTCGCCGCGCGTTAGCTTCAGTCGAGCCGCTCAATCACCGACTGATCGGCACGCGCGGCGTAGCGCGCGAGTACGCCGAGAGCGACGTGGACCGCCACTTTCGGGTCAACGGCTTTGCGACGCCCTCGGACAGCCACTATGCCGACCTGCTCGCATCGAAGTTCGCGCGCTATCGCCTGATCGTGGATGGCGCCGTCGACCGGCCGCAAACCTTTTCGCTCTCCGCGCTGGAACGCTTGGGGGCGCGTACGCAAATCACTCGCCACGACTGCGTCGAGGGCTGGAGCGCGATCGGGAAGTGGAGCGGCGTGCCGCTGCCCGACGTGCTCGACGCGGTTCGTCCGCGCAGCGACGCCCGGTACGTCGTCTTTCGCTGCATGGACAACGACGGCGCGGGAACGCTTTACTACGAGAGCCTCGACCTGCAGCAGGCGCGCCATCCCCAGACGCTGCTCGCCCTCCGCCTCAACGATGCGCCGCTGGATCCGGAACACGGCGCGCCCGTACGCCTGCGCGTCCCGACGCAACTGGGCTACAAGAGCGCGAAGTGGATCGCGCGCATCGAGGTCGTCGGTAGCCTGGCCAACATCGGTGGCGGCCATGGCGGGTACTGGGAAGACCAAGGCTACGAATGGTATGCCGGCATTTGAATGACGCGAGGCGTCACGATCGTCGCATCGCGTGCGTTATCGGATCGTCATGACCAGGGGCGCGCTGGTCACCGTTGCTCTGACTCTTCTCTTGGGGAGTTCCGCGGATGGCCTGCGCGTCTCTCTGCTCGAAACGTCCAAGGCGTATTACGCGACGATGGGCTCGATCGCCCACGTCGCCGGCTCCGACACGACCTACGATTACTACGAGCGTTTGCGTGACGACGCGGATGCGCTCGCCGATGCGAGCGTCCCCACGGGCTATACGGCCGAGCAGTGGAGCGATTTCGTGCGGCGCGGCGCGACGCTCGACCTGAGCCTCGCGCAGCAGTTGCTGAGTGGCCGTTTCGCGCCGCCGTCCTCCGTTCGCGAACTCGGTGAAACGTTGGTCAAGTCGTCGCGGGACGGCACCATGCAGCCGGTCGCGATGTACGTTCCGCCGAGCTACGAGCCGTCGCGGGCGGCGCCGCTGATCGTGCTGCTGCACGGCCACCCGCAGCCGGAATCCGAAGTGATCGCGACGCCCGGCCTCACTCGGCTGGCCGACGAAACGGGGACGATCCTGGTCGTTCCCTGGGGCCGCGGCTATTACAACTTCCGCGGCTCATCGCAGGACGTGTACGACGCGCTCGAGGCGGCGCAACGCGCCTTCCGCATCGATCCGCGCAAGCAGTTTCTCGCGGGCTATTCCATGGGCGGCTTCTCGGTGTTCGAGGTAGCGCCGCTCCACCCGGCGCAGTGGGCCGGCGTCATGTCGATCGCCGGATCCTTGTTGGGTTCCGATGCGCGGCGCGTGATGACGACGCTCGCGAAGACGCCATTCTACATCTTGACGGGGTCGCGGGACGAGAGCATCCCGACGCAGTTCCCGACGTCGACCGCAGCCTATCTCATGAACCAGGGCGTCTCCGTGTCGTTCTATTCGCAAGCCGGTGGAACGCATCGCCTCGTGACGCTGTTGCCCATCCTGAGCCAGGCCTGGCACGATATGCTCGCCGGCATCGTGCGAACGCCCCCGCCAAACCTCAGCATGATTCAACTGCCCGCAACGATCCCGCCAACCACCATGAAACCTTAGCTCACATTCGAAATACTCCGAACTGCGTGCGTGGCTGCGGCGCGTGCGCCGCGGCGTCTAAGCCGATCGCAATCACGCGTCGCGTGTCGAGCGGATCGATGATGCCGTCGTCCCACAGGCGCGCCGTCGAATAGTACGGGCTGCCTTCGCGCTCGTACTTTTCTAGGATCGGCGCCTCGAAGGCCGTCTTTTCATCGGGCGACATCTCGCCTTTCACGGTGGAGAGCACGCTCGCGGCCTGGGGACCCCCCATGACGCTGATCCGCGCGTTGGGCCACATCCACAGCTGGCGAGGCGCGTACGCGCGACCGCACATGCCGTAGTTGCCCGCGCCGAAACTCCCGCCGATCACCACCGTGAACTTCGGGACCTCGGCGCACGCGACGGCGGTCACGAGCTTTGCGCCGTCCTTGGCGATCCCGCGGTTTTCGTATTCCTTGCCGACCATGAAACCGGTGATGTTCTGCAGGAAGAGCAGCGGCGTGCCGCGCTGCGCGCAGAGCTCGATGAAGTGCGCGCCCTTCAGCGCGCTCTCGCTGAACAGTATTCCGTTGTTTGCCAAGACCCCGATCGGATGACCTTCGATGTGGGCGAAGCCACAGACGAGCGTCGTCCCGTAACGCGATTTGAACTCGTGAAATTCGGAGGCATCGACGAGGCGAGCCACCACCTCGCGCACGTCGTAACCGATGCGGCTGTCCGCGGGAATGACGCCGTAGATGTCGCGCGGCTCGTATTTTGGCGCCTGCGGCTCGATCCGGTCCCACTGACGCGGCAACTCCAGGTGCAGGTTGCGGACGATCTCGCGGACCATCGCGAGCGCCTGCAGGTCGTCCGCGGCGAAATGATCCGCGACCCCGGAGACGCGCGTGTGCACGTCGGCGCCCCCCAACTCTTCGGCGCTCACCTCTTCGCCGGTGGCGGCCTTCACGAGTGGCGGGCCGCCGAGGAAAATCGTACCCTCCCCTTTGACGATGACGGTCTCGTCGCTCATCGCGGGAACGTACGCGCCGCCTGCCGTGCACGAGCCCATCACGGCAGCGATCTGCGCGATGCGCTTGCTCGACATGCGCGCCTGATTGTAAAAGATGCGGCCAAAATGATCGCGGTCGGGAAAGACGTCGGCCTGCAGCGGCAAAAAGGCGCCCCCCGAATCCACGAGATAGACGCACGGCAAGTGATTCTGCTCCGCGATCTCCTGCGCGCGCAGATGTTTTTTTACGGTCATCGGATAGTACGTGCCACCCTTGACCGTGGCGTCGTTGGCCACGATGACGCAGTGTTGACCCTCGACGATGCCGATGCCGGTAAGGATTCCGGCGGCCGGCGACCCGTTGCCGTACATCTCGTAGGCCGCGAGCGGCGAAAATTCGAGGAAATCGGATGCGGGATCGATCAGCCGCTCGACGCGTTCGCGCGCCGTCAGCTTGTTGCGGCGCCGGTGTTTTGCAACGGCTTCCGTTCCGCCCCCGGCGCGGATCGCCACCAAGCGTTCGCGGAGTTCCCCGACCAGTTGCTCCATTTTCTGAGAATTCGATTCGAAATCGGCGGAGCGCCGGTCGAGTCGCGATTCCAACGTCGCCATCGCGCGCCCCATTCGTCGCGACGCGCTTAGAGCCCGGTTAGACCCCGCTTGAGCGCTAGGGGCGAGCGGCGGCGGGCGCGTAGCCTCTCATAAACCAATGGCCGCGCAAACACACACTGACGTCGGCGGCATCCTTCGCCCGCAGGGTCATCTCGATCTCGCCGCGTCGTTGCAGCCGTACGAAGCAACGCTGGGCGAGCGCGCCGCAGCGCATCTTTTGCGCCGCGCGGGTTTCGGCGGCAATCCCGAGGAGGTGCGTCGCTACGCCGCGATGAGCGCCGGCGACGCCGTTGCGTCGTTGCTGCGATTTCCGTCCGCGGGCTCGATCGCGCCGCCGGCGGAGCTCGAGGATTTCGAACGCGGGACCTTGGGCGGCAAAGCGCGCGGACGCGCAGGACGGCAGACCATCCTCGCGACGCAGCTGTGGTGGCTCAATCGCATGCTTACCAGCCCAGCGCCGCTGCAGGAGAAGATGACGCTCTACTTCCACGGGCACTTTACGTCGCGTGCGACGCCGCGCTTCGCGTGGATCACGTACAATCAAAATGCGCTGTTCCGCCGCTACGCGCTCGGAAATCTCCGCGAGCTCACGCGAGAGGTTTCGAAAGATCCCGCGATGCTGCTCTATCTGAACGGCGCCCAGAACGTCGCCGCGCATCCCAACGAAAACTATGCGCGCGAGCTGATGGAGCTCTTTACGATGGGCGTGGACACCTACAGCGAGCAGGATGTGCGCGAGTCCGCGCGGGCGTGGACGGGATGGCAGGTGAACCGGCGTG
>JAFAQW010000044.1 GCA_019245995.1 Vulcanimicrobiota bacterium
GCATCTGGTCGTCGTCCGTTACGTTGAGGCGACGCCTCCGCCAAGCGAGGCGCCGGCGCCCCCGCCCGCGCCGGAAGCCACGGTGGCTCCGCCGCCACCGTCGCCGACGCCAAACCCGTTAACGTTGGGCGGCTACCTGCGGTCCTATTACTTCACTCGCCAGAACGCGTCGAACAATCCCGGTGCCCAATTCAACTTTACTCCCGGCGCGAAGTACAGCACCGCCGGCGTGAATCAGGCCAGTTGGAATACGGGCATCGCGCTGCACGGCGATTATAACTTTCCCGGCGGCGGCTGGGACCTCGGCGGCACGTACTTCTACGCCAACCCGATGGACGGACCGTGCGTCGTTCCCGCCAACCATCTCAAGGGCCAGGTGTGCGTCACGCAAGTTCCGCCGAACACCAATCCGGACGACACGCTGCCTGGATTCCGAATGAGCACGTTCGACGAAGCCTATCTCAGATACAAGGCCTACGGCTGGAACGGAACGCTGGGGAGCCAAGTTTTCAATTCGCCCTGGGCGAACCCGGCCGACTCGCGCCTGAAACCGGCGACGTTCCTGGGCGGCGACCTCGGCTACACCACACCCGGCGGCTTCACGATCGAAGGCGCCGACATGGTGGAGTTCGAGAATCGCACGAGCTCCGATTTCACGCATAATACGCTGCTGACGAGTTACCCGGCCGGTGCGGCCGGACTGCCGTCGAACATCATCGTCAACGGCGGCAACGGCATCACGACGGACGGGTTCGTCTACGGCAAGCTCGCGTACAATACGCCGACCGCCGTCGGACCGACGGTCTTTCCGGTGCCGGGCAGCGCGTCCGTAGACCTCAACTACTACAACGTGTACGACCTCGTGAGCATGTGGTGGGCCGATGCGAAGTATACGTTCCCCGGTGCGCTCGCGCCGTTCGTCGCGCTTCAAGGCGGCACCGATCAGAACAGCGGCAAGTCCTACATCGGCAAGGTCAACAGTCAGGCGTACGGCGCTCAGATCGGGTTCAACCCGACGAAGTGGCTACAGCTTGCCGCCGGTTACGACAACATTCCGTGGCATAACGACACGATATTCTTGCCCAAGGGCGTGACCTGCAACAACTCCAACTTCCAAATCTCGGCCAAAGCCACGCTGGCATATCTGCTTCCGATCAACGCCGCGCAATGCTTCACGAATCCGAACGGCACGACGCAGATCTACTACGGCGGCTGGGCGAGCCCGTACACCGACAGTTACGACAGCGACCCGCTCTTCACGACGAGCGTCTCACAAGGCATGGTCGACAGGCGCGCGGCCGGCAGCTCGTGGAAAGTCGGCTTGACCTTCACGTCGCTCAACAAGAAGGTCGTCTTCATCGCGACGGATGCGTGGTACAACTACGGCAACGCGCTGGCACCGGAGAAGACGAACATCTGGGTGCTCGACGGCCGCTACCGGTTCAGCCACGTCGGCACCGGACCGTATCACGGCTTGATGCTCCGCTATCGTTACGTGCAGCGCTCTCTCTCCAATACGTTCTGCGGCGCGGCCGGCACGACGATCTGCCCGCCGAACACGGCGCCGGGTACGGCCGAGCTCGGCGGCGTGCCGTTCTTCAAATACAATCGCGCACAACTCGAGTATGACTTCTAGCGGGTGATGGTTATTCGAATCTCGCGCCGCAGCGCGATTGGCCTGGTAGCGGCGGCGGTTCTGAGCTCCGGCGGTTACGCCGGCGCTCAGAGCCAACCCGCGCAGACCATTTTGAACGTCTCGTACGATCCGACGCGCGAGCTCTACGACGATTACAATGCGGTCTTCGCGCGGTACTGGAAGGCCAAGACCGGGCAGAACGTGCGCGTCGAGCAGTCCAACGGCGGCTCGGGCAAACAGGCTCGCGCGGTCATCGATGGCTTGCAGGCCGACGTCGTTACCCTCGGCCTGGCGTACGACATCGACGCTATCTCGCAAAAGACCAACCTCATCCCAAAGAACTGGCAGTCGCGCCTGCCGTACAACAGCACGCCGTATACGTCGACGATCGTGCTCTTGGTGCGCCAAGGCAACCCGAAGCATATTCGCGACTGGGGCGATCTCGTGCGTCCCGGCCTCTCAGTGATCACACCCAATCCGAAGACCTCCGGCGGCGCCCGCTGGAATTTCTTGGCGGCGTGGGCCTACGCGCGTTCGAAGCGCGGTGGGACCGATGCGAGCGCGCGTGCGTTCGTGACGGCGCTGTACAAAAACGTGCCCGTTCTCGATTCCGGCGCGCGCGGGTCGACGACGACCTTCACCGAACGCGGCATCGGCGACGTCTTGATCGCGTGGGAGAACGATGCGTTGCTTGCGGTCAACAAGATCGCTCCGGGGCGCTTTGAGATCGTCCGTCCGTCACTCAGCATCTTGGCCGAACCGCCCGTGTCGCTCGTCGACGGCGTAGTTGACAAAAAAGGGACGCGCCGGGTCGCCCAGGCGTACCTGAACTACCTCTACTCGCCGGCCGGGCAAGAGATCATCGCGCGGCACTTCTTTCGCCCGCATCTGGCCGCGGTGGCACGCCGCTACGCACGGCAGTTTCCAGCCATGCGGATGGTGAGCGTGCAGGAGTTCGGCGGTTGGGACCGCGCGCAAGCGGAGTACTTTGCCGACGGCGGCCTGTTCGACCAGATCTATCAGCCGCACTAGCCGCTAGCCGTTATGTTCAACGCGTTGCGACGACTTCGCAGACGGAGCATCATCCCCGGATTCGGGCTGACCCTGGGTTTCACGATCTTCTATCTGTCCCTGATCGTGTTGATCCCGCTGTCGGCGACCTTTCTGGAAGCGTCGAAGATGGGTTGGCACGAGTTCTGGCGTGCCGGCGCGTCGCCGCGCGCCGTTGCCTCGTACGAGCTGAGCTTCGGCGCGTCGCTCCTGGCGGCGGCGCTGAACTTCGTGCTCGGCACGCTGGTGGCATGGGTGTTGGTGCGGTACGACTTCCCGCTGAAGCGCCTTCTCGATTCGCTCGTGGATCTGCCGTTTGCGCTGCCGACGGCAGTCGCCGGCATCGCGCTGACCACGCTGTATGCACCCCACGGATGGTTCGGAGCGCCTCTGGCCGCCGCTGGAGTCCACGTCGCCTTCACGCGCCTGGGCGTCGTCGTGGCCTTGACGTTCATCGGCTTGCCGTTCGTCGTGCGCACGGTGCAGCCGGTGCTCGAGGACCTCGATCGTGAGTTGGAAGAGGCGGCGGCCAGTCTCGGAGCGGATCGCCGTCAGACGTTTTTGCGCGTGATCTTCCCGGCCATCGCGCCGGCGGTGCTGACCGGCTTCGCGCTTGCCTTTGCGCGCGGCGTCGGCGAGTACGGGTCGGTAATCTTCATCGCCGGAAACATGCCGATGCGCACGGAGATCGCTCCGCTGCTGATCGTCACCAAACTCGAGGAATACGACTATGCCGGCGCGACCGCCATCGCCGTCGTGATGTTGATCATTTCGTTCGTCATGCTGCTCGGGATCAACGCGCTGCAGCGCTGGGGCGGCGAGCGTGAAAGCCCGTCCGTCGAACCGGTCGCGATGCCGGCGGGAGTGGCGGCTTGATGGTTGGAGCGTTGGCCGCCCCGCGCATCGCAGCGGTGGGCGAGACCCGTCTGGTTCGCGGCATCTTGATCGCCACGGCGGTCGCCTTTCTCGGCGTATTCTTGCTCGCGCCGCTGGCCGTTGTGTTTGCCGTCGCGCTCGGCCAAGGCGTTGCGGCGTTTTTTGCGAGCTTCACCAATCCCGACACGCTGTCGGCGATTCGGTTGAC
>JAFAQW010000058.1 GCA_019245995.1 Vulcanimicrobiota bacterium
GGCCGCGCCTTGGCTGGACTGCCGTATCGCTGGAACTGGGAAGCCCCCTTGGCCTTCTATCGCGGCGTCACCCCGAGCGAAACCATCGCCTATTACGGTGCCAACGTGCTGCTGGAAACGCGCGACCGCGGCCGAACGTGGCAGCGCATCAGTCCGGACCTGACGCGTAACGATCCCGAGAAACAGCGCGTCGCAGGTGGCCCCATCAACACCGACGTCTCGGGCGCAGAGTTCTACGACACGATCTTCGACATCGCGCCCTCGCCTCTGAATGCGGCGACGATTTGGGTGGGGACCGACGACGGCGTCGTGCAAGTGACGAAGGACCACGGAGCTCACTGGAGCGACGTGTCGCCGTCCGGCGTACCGGCATGGGGCCGAATAGACACGGTCGAGGCGTCCCGTGCGTACCCATCTCGCGCCTACGTCGCGATCGATCGTCACGTCCTGGGCGATCCGCGCCCGTACGTTCTGGTGACCGACGACTTTGGAACGTCCTGGCGAAGCATCGTGACGGGCCTGCCCGCCGATCAATACGTGCACGTCGTGCGCGAGGATCCGGACAACGCCGACGTGCTGTATGCCGGCTTGGAGCAGGGCGTCTGGTATTCGCTCGACCGGGGACTGCATTGGCAGAGCCTGCGCCTCAACATGCCGGCGGTTGCCGTACACGATATGCGCGTGCAGCCTCAGCGGCACGATCTGCTCATCGCCACGCACGGCCGCGGTTTTTGGATCTTCGACGACCTGGGCGCGCTAACGCGCCTCACGGGCACGACCCGCCCATCGCGTCCGCGGTTGTTTCCCTTGCGAAGCGCGTACGCATGGTATCGCTGGTGGACGACGTACTACGGCACGCACTCCAACGAGTGTTGTTTGGCGGCCGGAATGTTTCACGGCGAGGATCCCATTGACGGCGCGACGGTGACGTACTACCTGCCGCAAGCGACGCGCGCGTGGATCGAGACGCTCGATTCCGGCGGAGGGCGCGTGCGGTGTTTCGACGCTGCCGGTGACGCGGGCGTCAATCGTACCGCGTGGGACCTGAGAGGGGAGCCGCC
The DNA here is from genome assembly GCA_019245995.1 of Vulcanimicrobiota bacterium. Classification (GTDB taxonomy): domain Bacteria; phylum Vulcanimicrobiota; class Vulcanimicrobiia; order Vulcanimicrobiales; family Vulcanimicrobiaceae; genus Cybelea. The sequence goes on from JAFAQW010000058.1 coordinate 1,062, forward strand.
GGTGCAGTGGCTTCGCGCCCGGGACTGGAATCGCGGTGGCGACGGGCCGACCGTCGTTCCCGGACGCTACACGGTCCGTCTGCATGCGGGTGGCGAGGCCGTGGAAACGTCCGTCAACGTGGAGGCCGATCCGCGCGCCCGCTGGACGCAAGCGGACTACGTCGAGCGTTACCGATTCATCGAGTCGCTCGACGACGAGCTCTCCGCGATCGACACGGCCCTCAACCGCCTAGACGGGTTGAGGACGAGTTCGGCCGAGGCGCACGATCAGCAAGCGATCCGCTCGACGTTCACGTCGGGTGTCGTCAACTCCGAAGACGACCAGCTCATGCCCGATCGCCTGCGCGAGCGCCTCACCATTCTGCAAGGCGCGATCGCGCTCTCGCAAGGGCCGCCGTTGCCGCCTCACTATCGCGAGGCGACGGCGATCCGCGCGCAGTTCGATCGCGCGATATCCGCGTATCACGGGTTTTTGGCGAAGTACCACCTTCCGCCCGATCCAACGAACACCAGCTGTGCACGGGAGCCAACATGAGGCTACTTCTGATCGTTCTCACGGCGCTTTCTATCGCGGCCTCCACGTTGCCGGCGCGCGCCGGCACGACGGGCGGCATCAGCGGCGTCGTCCTGGAAGCCGGCACGACGAATCCGATTTCGGGCGTCGCGGTCACGGCCGTGAGCCCGTCGCAAACCGCCAGAACGGTGACCGATGCGCGGGGGCACTTTGCGTTCGTGTCGCTCGCGCCCGACGAGTACACGCTCTCGCTCCAAAAATCGGGCTACTCCCCGAGCTCTTTCGCCGGCATTGCGGTCTTTGCGGACGCGCAACAAACCGTCACCCTCGCGATGCGCGTGGCGCTCAAGACGATCGCCAACGTCACGGCACGCAGCAGCGCGAGCCTCGTGCGGCCCGACACGACCGCCGACATCTATTCGGTGAACGCCGCGCAGCAAGAGCGCACGGCGGTGCTCGGCGGCGGCGGTTCCCTCAACAGCGCCTATTCCGCGATCGCCTCCGTGCCCGGAGCCTACGTTCCGGCGAATCAGACAGGTTATTTGCAGGCGGTGCACGTTCGCGGCGGCGACGCGTACGAAGTGGGATACGAGTTCGACGGCATTCCGGTAAATCGCGCGTTCGATAACTTTCCGTCGGGTTCGCTTTCATCGCTCGGTCAACTGGAGCTCCAAGTCTATACGGGCGCGACGCCGTCCAACGCCGAGGCCCAGGGACTCGCTGGTTTCATCAACCAAGTCATCAAGACCGGAACCTTCCCCGGCTACGCGACCTTCAACGCGAGTGCCGGAACGCCGACCTTCTATCACAGCCTCAACGTCGAGACGGGCGGCGCGACGCCGGACCGAATGTTCTCGTATTACTTCGGCATCGGCGGTTACAATCAGGACCGCCGCTACATCGACCAGTTCGGCGGAGCGGCCTACACAAACGAGTTCGGCCAGCTCATCGGCGTCTGTCCGGCGCCCCGGCAGCTGGCAAAGACCGTGCTTCCCTCGTGCTACACGGATGGAGCGCCGAACGTCGGGCTCAACGGCACGCCGGGATGGATTTTGGGACCCACGGGATTCGGGTCGATCAATCCCGCGAACGTCGCGACGCGCACGACCGTCGCAAACTTCCACATCGCGGTCCCACATCGCAACGACGGCTTGCGCGACGACATCCAACTGCTGTACGACAACGACGAGATCTTCACGACGTTTCTCAGCTCCGTCAACGACGAAGGGTATTACAACTGGATCAACACGGTCGGCTCTTTTCCGCCGACCTACACCGACAGCTATCAGTATCGAGGCGCGCTGGGGAGCTTCTTGCCGGCCAATCCCAAGCCGCTCGTAACGCCGTATCTCTATCCGTCTTCACCGCCCCATTCACCGTTCGGTCCTATTCCGGACCCATGGAATCAGCGCGACCGCGGCTACAACGGCCAAGCCATCGTGAAGTTACAGTATCAGAAGAATTTTAACTCGAGCGCGTTTCTGCGGGTTTACGGCTATACGTACTATTCGGACTGGATCGAAAACGGACCGATGATGTCGTT
>JAFAQW010000230.1 GCA_019245995.1 Vulcanimicrobiota bacterium
GACCATCATGCTGGATCATCTCATCAATCGCGACGTGTATCTCTTCGGGCGCACGTCGGAGCGCGCGGCCGTCGAGCCGCGGGCGCTGATCGAAGCCAACGACGGACGGGCGGAACGTGCCGGTCACTAAGGTTTTAACCGCGGGCATCGGCGAAGCGGATCTGCGGTCCATCGGCGTCTATCGTGACCGCGGCGGCTATCGTCAGTGGGAACGCGCGGTGCGCGAGATGCAACCCGCCGACGTGTTGGCGTTCGCCGACAAGTCGGGCCTACGGGGACGTGGCGGCGCGGGTTTCCCTACCGGCAAGAAATGGTCGTTTCTACCCGCGAAGACGTTCCCCCGATATCTGGTCTGCAACTGCGACGAGGCGGAGCCGGGCACGTTCAAAGATCACATGCTGCTGGAGCAGGCGCCGCACCTCATTCTTGAAGGAATGCTGATCGGCGCCTACGGGATCGCGTCGCATCACGCGTTTATCTACATCCGGGGCGAGTTCAAGCGCGGCTACGAGATCTTCACGGCGGCGTTGGACGAGGCGCGCGCGGCCGGATACGTCGGCTCGAAGCTCTTTGGAACCGATTATGACTTGGAGGTAACGGTGCATCGCGGCGCCGGCGCATACATCTGCGGCGAAGAAACCGGCATGCTCAATTCGCTGGAAGGCAAGCGCGGAGAGCCGCGTCTGAAGCCACCGTTTCCCGCGGTTGAGGGACTCTACGGCATGCCGACGGTCGTCAACAACGTGGAAACGCTTGCGTACCTCGTTCCGATTTTGGAGCGCGGCCCGGAGTGGTTCGCCGCGGTGGGAAACGAACGCAGCAAGGGCTATAAGATCGTTTCGGTCTCCGGACACGTCCGCAAGCCGGGCAACTACGAGATCCCGTTAGGCACGACGGTTCGCGAGATCATCGAGCTTGCGGGTGGGCTGCGGCCGGGAAGAAGACTGATGGCGGTGCAGCCGGGCGGCGGTTCGTCGGCGTGCATCTTCGAAGAGCATCTCGACTGGCCGTACGACTACGAGAGTATGACCAAGGCCGGCTCCATGCTCGGATCCGGAGCCTTCGTTGTGTTCGACGACACGACCGACTTCGTCAGTGCTGCGTACAACCTCGTGCGGTTCTTCGCGCACGAGTCGTGCGGACAGTGCACGCCTTGCCGCGAGGGAGGCAGCTGGCTCGAACGGGTGCTCGAACGCATGGTGCGTCATCGCGGCGTCCCGGGCGACATGGAGATGCTCGCGCGGGTATCCAGCTCGATCACGGGGCTGAACCTCTGCGCGCTGGGCGACTCCATCGAGCCGTTTCTCAAATCGGTGCTGCAGCGTTTTCGCGACCGGTTCGCCGCGCGAATCATAACGGTGGAGCAACAACCGGCATGAGCGCCACGTTGAGCGCGGCCGGCGAGCAGCTCGTCACCGTAACGATCGACGGCATCGAAGTGAGGGTGCCGAAGGGCACCCTCCTCGTCGAGGCTGCGAAAAGCATCGCGCAAGAGATTCCGGTCTATTGCTATCATACGAAGTTGGGCCCCGCCGGTCTCTGCCGCATTTGCATGGTCGAGATCGAAGGCATGCCCAAACTGCAAATCGCGTGTAACCTGTCGGTCACGGACGGGATGATTGTTCGCACGAAGGGTCCGCGGGTGGACGCGGCCCGTGCCACCGTGCTCGAGCTGTTTTTGGTGAATCATCCGCTCGATTGTCCGATTTGCGACAAGGGCGGCGAATGCGATTTGCAAGATTACGCGTTGGCCTACGGACGCGGCAGCTCGGACGTCGCGGACCCAAAATTGGCCAAGCCGAAGGCCGCGGACCTTGGCCCTACGATCGTTCTCGACGAAGAGCGCTGCATCGTCTGCCAGCGTTGCGTGCGCTTCGACGACGTCATCGCACGCGAGAGTCAGTTGGTGGTCAAAGAACGCGGCGCGCGGGACATCATCGCGACCGCAACCGGCCAGCCATACCGCCACAACTTTACCGGGAACGTCACGGAGCTGTGCCCAGTGGGGGCGCTCACGTCGAAGACCTATCGCTTCAAGTCGCGCCCCTGGGACCTCGACCGCACGCAAACGACATGCGCGCAATGCTCGGTGGGATGCCAACAGTACGCCGACATGCGCTACGGTAAGTTGCTGAGAACGATGCTCGTGGAGGACGACCCGATCTCCGACGGTTGGCTTTGCGATCGCGGACGTTATAACATCGGATTCTACGACTCGCCCAGGCGTTTGACGCAGCCGCTGTACCGCAAGAACGGGCGCCTCGTGCAGATCGGGTGGGACGATGCGTTCCTGTTATGGTCGAAAGCGATTCGCCAAGCGATCGCGACGCATGGCCCGCCAAGCGTAGGCGCGATCGGCGGCGGCCGGCTCACCAACGAAGAAGCGTTCCTGCTGCAGCATCTGTTTCGCGCCTTGGGCGTAGCGAATCTCGATTGGCGCGCGGGACGTCAGCGGCAAGCGACGCCGGGGCGCAACGGCGCCACGCTCTCGGCGTTGGATCGCTGCCAAGCCATCGTGGTCGCCGGCGAGTCGCCGCAGGAACGCGCGCCGGTCTTTTGGCTGCGCATGCAAAAGGCGCGGCGCGCCAACGACGCGTTGATCGTCGAATCGTCGGACCCGCAACGGGCGCGCCGTGAGGTCGGCGATCTGCAACGCGTGGCGCTCGTCTGGGACGGTTGCGACTTGAGCGTGGGCCGCAGTTTTGCATGGTCTTTTGAAGGCGGTTCGGATCTGGCGTTGTTCGTGACGGGGGAACAGAACAACGCGCGCGGCGCGGAAGCGATGGGAATGCTACCGGGCAGCGGTCCGGGCTTCGCCCCGCTTGCGCGTGCCCTAGACGGCTACGAGATGTTCGAGGCGGCGCGCCGCGGCGAATTATCGGTGCTATCGATCTTCGGCGCGAATCCGGCTCGCAACGCGAACGACCCTCGCGAAGCTGCGGCGGCGCTGAGCGCGACGGAATTTCTCGTGGTGAGCGACCTCTTCATGACGGAAACCGCGGAGCATGCAACGCTCGTGTTGCCGGCCAAGGGCGCCTTCGAGAAGCACGGAACGACCGCGAACTTTGGCGGAGAGCTCCTGCCCCTTACTCCGTCGTTGCAGGCGCCGGACTTTACCCTCGCCGACGGCGAAATGCTCGACGCGTTGGCCGAACAGCTCGGGGTCGCGGTCCCAACATACGACGAGCTGCACGGGCTCGTCGTCAACGCCGTCGCCAAGGCCGACCTCGACTTTGCGCTCGGCGACGAGCGCTTCGGTCCCGACCGTACGCCGTCACCGAGAACCGTCAAGATTCTGGACGGCGGTGGAACGTGGCGCAACGATCCGACGCTGGAAGGCCTGCGGTCATAACGATGCCGTGGTGGGCCATAGTTGTGATCAAGTCGGCGATTCTGCTCTTCGTCGTCGTGACGACGTTTGCGTACGCAATGCTGGTCGAGCGCAAGGTCCTCGGGTGGATGCAACTGCGGCCCGGGCCCAATCGCGTCGGGCCGTGGGGCCTGCTGCAGCCGGCCGCCGACGCTGCGAAGCTGCTGCTCAAGGAAGATCTCACGCCGGAAACGGCCGATCCTCTGCTCTACAAGTTAGCACCCTTCATCTCGCTGGTCACAGCGTTTTCGGTCTATGCCGTGATTCCGTTCGGCGCCTCGGCCTCGGGAACGACGTGGGTCATCGGGAACGTGAACGCCGGGATCCTCGTGATCTTGGCAATCACCTCCCTGGGAGTGTACGGCATCTGCCTCGGCGGCTGGGCCTCGGGATCGAAGTATCCGTTGCTGGGAAGCGTCCGCTCCACCGCGCAAATGATCAGCTACGAGCTTGCGATGTCGCTGTCGCTCATCGGAGTGCTGATCCTCGCCGGCACGACGTCGCTCGACGGCATCGTGAACGCACAGGCCCGCTGGTGGTTCGTACTGCCGCAGTTCGTGGGGTGCGCCATCTACGTGATCACCGCGGTGGCCGAGACCAACCGTGCGCCGTTCGACCTCGTCGAGGCCGAGACGGAGCTCGTTGCGGGGTTTCATACGGAATATTCAGGATTGCGCTTCGGCCTGTTCTTCATCGCCGAATACGTGAACATGCTCACGGTCTCGTGCATCGCCACGCTGCTGTTTTTCGGCGGCTGGAACGCGCCGTTTGGCCTCACGGCGGTGCCCGGCATCGTCTGGTTCGTTCTCAAGGTCGCGGCGTTCATGTTCTTCTATATGTGGCTGCGCGCGACGCTGCCGCGCATCCGCTACGATCGGCTCATGGCGTTTGGCTGGAAATTCTTGCTGCCCGTTGCGACGCTGAACCTCGTCGTAACCGCAATCGTCGTCGCGTATCGAGGATAAGCGCAATCGTGGCATCGCACAAACGCCTGTATAATATCGGGGCAATCCTACGGGGACTGTCCATCACCTTCGGCTTCATGTTCAGGCGCAAGCCGACGATTCAATATCCATCGGTAAAGAAGCAGCACGCGCCGCGCTTTCACGGCCTGCACGAGTTGCGGCGTTACGGCGACGGGAAGGAACGGTGCATCGGTTGCGAGCTGTGCTCGTCAGTCTGCCCTTCGAACGCCATTACGGTGATCGGGGCGGAAAACGCACCGGACGATCGCCGCTCGCCGGGCGAACGGTACGCGGCGCGCTATGAGATCGACGAGCTGCGTTGCATTTTCTGCGGCATGTGTGAAGAAGCGTGTCCAACGGATGCAATCGTGCTGACGCCGCGGTTCGAAATGTCGGATTTTCGTCGCGGATCTCTCATTTACGACAAAACTCGCCTGATCGTTCCGCCCGATGCCGGCGCCGGCGCGCCGCCGGACGAGCGTCCGGGTGGCATCCCCGGCGACTTGGGCCGCGTCGCGCAGATCAAGTCGACGGTGGATCCCGCGCATGGATACGACGCCACCTGGCGGGGACGGATCCTCAAGAAGCAGCGAGCGGGGCTCGCCGTGTTGCGCGACGATAACGCGTGATGGTGGCCTTTTGGATGTTGGCGACGATTCTGATCGTCAGCGCGGTGTGGACCGTCGTCGCAGCGAAGCCCGTCTACAGCGTCGTCGCGCTACTGCTGAACTTCGCAGCGCTCGCGGTTGTGTACCTAACGCTCTCCGCTGAGTTTTTGGCGGTCATTCAGATCATCGTGTACTCGGGGGCGATTTTAGTGCTCTTCGTGTTCGTCATCGCGCTGTTGAGCAGCGGCGTGGCGCCCTTCGCGACGGGACCGAATCGGCTGCCGAAAATCTGGATGCCCGCGGCTGCCGTGGTGCTGGCCGCGCTGGGGTTTTTGATATCTGCAATCGCGCACGCACCCCCGGCGACGGCACCGGCCTCCGGACCGGTTGGGAGTCAAGGAGTCTTCGGGAGCATTGCAGACTTCGGCAAGGCCCTCTTTACGGTGCAGCTGCTTCCATTTGAAGTGACGGCGCTGGTGTTGATGGTCGCTGTGATCGGCGTCATCACGCTGGGAGGCGAGCAAATGCGCGAGGCCGGGCCTCGCGCGCAAGCGGCCACGGACCGACGGATGCGCGAGGCGATCCTGCGCGAGGGCAAGGGATAGTGCCGGTCCCCACGGGCCACTACGTGGCGTTGGCCGCGGTCATCTTCTTTATCGGCGTGCTTGGCGTCATCGTTCGGCGCAACCCGCTCATCATGCTGATGAGCATCGAGCTGATGCTCAACGCCGGAAACCTCTTGCTCGTCGCGTTCGCGCGGGCCTGGCTTCAGAACGCCGGACAGATCTTCGCGTTCATCGTGATCACCGTGGCCGCCGCCGAGGCGGCAATCGGCCTCGCCATTATCGTCACGACGTTCCGCCCGGCGAGATTCGTGGACGTGGACGACGTGCGGTCGCTGCATGGGTAGCGTAGCGTACCCGTTGGTCGTCGCCTTGTGGCTGCTGCCGCTGGCCGGCGCCGTGCTCTGCTGGGCGTTCGGCCCGCGCTTGCGCAGCGCGTGTGGTTGGCTCGCAGCGGGTCTGGTCGGCGTGTCGTTCCTGCTGGCCGTAGCATCGTGGGGCAGCGCAACGCAAAACCTCGGCGGAGTGCTCGGGGCGCATCAGCCGCTCGTGAGCTGGATGCCGGGCTTCGATTTCGGGCTGTTGCTCGATCCGCTTTCATTGATCTGGACGTTTATCATCACCGGCGTCGGCTTCCTGATCGTCTTCTACTCGATTGGTTACATGGACGGCGATCGCGCATTCGCTCGATTCTTCGCTTATATGAGCTTCTTCATGTTCGCGATGCTGACGCTCGTGTTGTCCGACAACTTCGTCGGGCTGCTCGTCGGCTGGGGTTTGGTCGGACTCGCGTCCTACTTCCTGATCGGGTTCTGGTTCGAGCGGCGCAGCGCCGTGGCGGCGGCGCGCAAGGCGTTTGTGATCAACGTCGTCGGCGACGTCGGCATGATGTTCGCGATATTCCTGATCGTGGCAAACGTGCATTCGATCGGTTTCGGCGACGTTTTTGCCGCGGCGCCGGGGCTGAGCGACAAACTCGTCTTCGCAATTTGCCTCGCGCTCTTCATCGGCGCGGCCGCGAAGTCTGCCCAGGTGCCGCTGCACACGTGGCTACCCGACGCGATGGAAGGCCCCACGCCGGTCTCGGCCCTCATCCACGCCGCCACGATGGTCACCGCCGGCGTCTATCTCGTGGCGCGCTGCGCGCCGCTCTGGAATCATAGCGGCAGCGCTCAACTGCTCGTGGCCACGATCGGCGGCGTAACGGCGCTGGGCGGAGCGATCCTCGGCACCGCGCAATGGGACATCAAACGTATCCTCGCCTATTCGACGATGTCGCAGATCGGCTACATGATCATGGGCGTCGGCGTGGGTGCTTACGAGGGAGGCGTCGCGCATTTCTTCACGCACGCGTTCTTCAAAGCACAACTTTTTTTAGGCGCGGGCTTGGTGATCCACGCGTTGCACAACGAGCAGGACATTCGAGCCATGGGCGGCCTGTGGCGGCGAATGCCGTTTGCCTTTTGGGTGATGTTGACCGGGGTACTGTCCATCTGCGGCGTTCCGGGATTCAGTGGGTTCTTTTCAAAGGACGCCGTTATTTACGGCGCGCTACAGCACGGCCACCCCTGGATCTACGCCGTCGACATCGTCACTGCGGGGATCACCGCGTACTACATGTTCAGGATGCTGTTCGTGGCCTTCTTGGGCGAATATCGCGGCGAGGCGGCACCGGACCGCGCCGGGCGCGAATCCGAGCACGGCACGCATGCGCCCGGGTGGGTGATGAACGTGCCGGTCGCGGTGCTCGTCGTGCCGAGCGTCGCGGTCGGCGGGGCGCTGATGTTCGGCGGCGACAACTCACCGTGGTCGCGATTCTTTGCGCCCCTCTACGGAACGCCGTCGAGTCGCGCGATTGCGGTGCCCCCGATCTCCGAGGGCGTCACGTCCCTCGTCGTCTTTCTCACGGTCATCGCCGGCTTTGCGATCGCTTGGCAGCGATATGCTTCGCGTGGCGCGCAGGCCGATGCCCCGGCGCGCCTGCGTCGCGAGACGGAGCGCATGCCGGCCGTCCTCACCAATCTGTTCTACGTTGATTGGGTGATCGAACGCCTGATCGTGCGGCCGGCCCAGCGGCTCGGAGAGCTCTTCGGCCGCGTGGTCGATCCCCACGTGCTCGATGGCGCCGTGCGCGATCTGGTCTTCTGGGCGCGCTGGCTCGGCACGCTCGTCCGGTCGTTTCAAACGGGTTTGGTGCGCGCCTACGCGCTGATCCTCGTGGCGGGTGCGGCCTGCTTCGTCGTCTACTACGCCGTCGCGGCGGGTCTTCGTTAGATGCTCGTGCTCGTGACGATCCTCTTGCCGCTCGCGGCGGGCGCCATGCTGTTTGCGCTGCCGCGCGAGGATCGCTCCGTCACTCGCACGGTCGGCGTCGCCGTGGCGGTCGTCGTCGTCGTGACGCTCGTTCTCGCCGGCACGAGCGAGTGGAGTTTTCGCTGGCTGTCGCGTCCGTTTCAAGCGGCGTTTCACTTCGGCGCAACCCCGACCTCGTTCTGGATCGCACTGCTGCTGACGATGGTGAGTGCCTGTGCGATCGCCGCGTCGCGGGTCGCGCGGCTGCGCGACTTCGTCGCGCTCATGCTGCTGCTCGAAGGCACGATGCTGGGTCTCTTTTTGGCGCGCGACCTGCTGCTGTTCGCGCTTTTTTGGGACCTGATGCTCGTGCCGGTCTTCTTTGGGTTGGCCGGCTGGGGCGAACATCCGGCGACGGCGTGGCGCTACTTCATCTATAACTTCGCCGGCGGCCTCACGCTGCTTCTCGCAACGGCGGCCTTCGGCGTGATATACGGATCGACCGATGTGATTGGGCGCGCCGTTACCCCGCTCGTGGGAGCCTGGGCGCCGTGGATCTACGCCGGCTTCGCCTTCGCATTTTTGGTGAAGACGCCGGTATGGCCGCTGCACACGTGGATGCCCCCGACCTACAGCGGTCTGCCGCCTCCGATGGTCGCCGTCGTATCTGCCGTTCAATCCAAGGCTGGACTGTACGGCTTTCTGGCAATCGGTTTGGCGCTGTTACCGCATGCGGTTCACGACTACGCCACGCCCCTGATGGCGCTCGGGGCGGTTTCGCTGCTCTACGGTGCCGTGATCGCGCTCGTGCAAAACGACTCGAAGCGGATCGTCGCGTATTCCTCGCTCTCGCATCTGGGCTTGGTGGCGATCGCGATCGGCTCCGGAAATGCTCTCGCGCTGCGCGGCGCGCTCGTCTATATCATCGCGCACGGTCTTTTTTCGGCGGCGCTGTTTCTGCTGCTCGGCTACGTGGAAGAACGCGAGGACACGCGGCTGCTGGCACGCCTGGGCGGCATCGGCTGGAAGAATCCGAAACTCGCCGGGGCGCTGTGCATCGCCGCGCTGGCGGCGCTCGGCCTTCCGGGCCTCGCCGGCTTTGCGGGCGAGTTGCTCGTGCTGATCGGCGTCTATCAGGCCGGTTACGTTTGGCCGGTCATCGTGGCGCTCGTTGCGATCGTGCTGGCATCGGCCTATCTCTTGCGACTCTATCAGGACCTGATGAACGGACCAGAAGAGGCGGACGTGCCGGTTCGCTCCGACCTTAACTGGTACGAGGCCCTCACGGTGGCGCCGCTGCTTGCCGCGCTCGTCATCGTCGGCGTCTACCCTGCGGCGTTGTGGCACCGATGACGCTGCCGTTTACGTCGGCGGATTGGTGGGCTGTCGCTCCCGTGAGCGTCGTGGCCGTTGCGGCGCTGCTGGTCTTGGTCGCCGACATCTTTTCGGGGCGGCGCGAACAGCGCTACCTATCGGTCTTCATCGCTTTGGGGGGTTTGATCGTTGCCGGCGTCGTTGCGGGGCGGCAGTTCGGCCATAACTACAACGCTTTCTTCGGCGGGTTTCTCGCCGGCGGGTTCGCGACCGTTTTTCAGGAGATCGTTCTCATCGCGGCGGCCGGCTCGGTGATACTGTATGCGGCGATGGGTCCCGTCGCGCGCGTTGCGGGCAGCATCGCGATCATGCTCTGGAGCGCGTGCGGCGCGATGCTGATGGCCGGCGCCGCGAACCTCATCATGATTTTCTTGGGTTTGGAACTGCTGTCGCTCGGACTGTACGCGCTCTGCGCGACGGACGACCGCACGTCGTCGCGCGAGTCGGCGCTGAAGTATCTGATTCTCAGCTCCACCGCGACCGCGTTTCTGCTGTTCGGGGCGGCGCTGCTCTTCGGCGCCACCGGCAGCGTGCAGCTTGCAGACCTTGCCAATCCGTCGCAGGTTTCCAATCCGCTTTTTTGGAGCGGCGCCGGCATGTTCTTGATCGGCCTGGTCTTTAAGTTGAGCCTGGTGCCGTTCCACACGTGGACGCCCGACGTTTTCGAGGGCGCCCCGTTGCCGGTCACCGCCTTCATGAGCGTCGCGACGAAGGCCGCCACGATCGCGGTATTCGCGCGCTTCATCTATGCGGCCGTGCCCGCGAGCGTGCAGGAGCGCCTGTTGCTTCCGGTCTGGATCGTGGCCGGCATTTCCATGATCGCCGGCAACGTCGGCATGCTGGCCCAGCGCAACCTGAAGCGGTTGCTGGGATATTCCGGCATCGCACAAGTCGGGTACATTTTGGTCGCGCTGGCGGGAGGGACGCCGCTCGGCCTGCGCTACGCCCTCTATTACCTAACGGCGTATGCGTTGATGAACCTCGGCGCGTTCGCCGTCGCCGCGGCGATCTCACGCGATGCCGAGGAAGGTGCGCATCTGCATACCTATCAGGGCCTCGCTCGGCAACACCCGTGGTTGGCAGCCGCCATGACGATTCTGTTGCTGGCGCTCGCGGGGCTCCCGCCGACGGCCGGCTTCCTCGGAAAGATCTTGATCTTGGCCTCCAGCGTTAGCGCCGGCTTTGTGTGGCTGGCCGCGCTCTTGATCGTCGGAACCGCGATATCGCTGTACGCCTATGCCCAGGTCATTCGAGCAATGTACGCCGCCGCGAAAGGGCAACCGAGTCAGGCACGCCCCTTCGTGCCCCTCGCATGCGTGAGCGCCGGGATTTGCGCCGCGGCGGTGGTGGTGATGACGTTCTATCCCCTCACCCCGAGCAACGTGCTGCCGCTCGCGCACTAAGCCGGCGGCTCGGCCGGTCGTCACGCTTGGGGGCGGCAATGCGCTATACTCCAGGGAGAGGTACCTGCGATGAAACGATATCGGTTGCGCGCATTCGCACTCGCGGCGTTGCTCGTGCCGTGCCTTGGCGGAAACGCGGTGGCGCAAACCAGCACCATTATCCTGCCCGTGGACGCTCACGCGAAGGCCGACCAGCAGGCCGCGATCATGTACGCGCGCCAGCTGATCGCGGCGGGCGACCTCGATCGAGCGGTGAAAGGGCTCGAAGATTTCGTTGCGTCGCATCCGTCCGCGGCCGACGCGGCGCGCTTCCTCGGCGACCTCTATTACCGTCAGGGACGCTTCGATAAGGCCGCGGCGGTTTACCAAGAGCTGATCGCGCGCGATGCAAAGGATAAAGAATCGCACAATCGGCTCGGCGTGGTTTATGCGGCGCAAAACCGCGTCGATCAGGCGATCTCCGAGTTCGAGAGCGCGCTCCCCGGAACCGACTCCATCAAGGACTTGGTCTTCTTGCACCGGCGTAAGGGCGACCTCAATCAATACGAGGCGCAGATGATCAAGCGCGCCAACGACAATCCCACCGACGCTGACGCGCAGGAAGAGTTAGGCGAAATCTTCGCGACGATGCATCAGCCCAACGCTGCGATCCGCTATTTTCGCCGCGCCCTCGACACCGATCCCAAGTCAATCGCCGGGCTCAACGGAACGGCGATGGCGTACCTGGACTTGCAGCAACACGCGACCGCCGAGGAGTACTTGCGCAGCTGTCTGGCAATCGATCCGTTCAACTACGCCTGCATCGACAACTTGGGCGTCGCCGAGATTCAGGCCGGCGAGCCGGGCAACGCGCTCGAGTTGTTCCGCAAAGCTCATCGCCTGGAGCCGGAACGCCCCGAGGCAATCGTCAACTTCGGCTATCTCGCCGATGCGCGCGGTGACTGGAAACGGGCGGTGACGTATTACGTGCAAGCAATGGCCGTGAATCCGTACGTGCCGGAATCGTACGTCAACCTTGGAATCGACTACGAGCACAATGGCCTCTACCAGCTCGCGCAAGCCGCGTTGCTCAAGGGCGTCGCCGCCGTTCCGTACGATGGACGCGTGCGCTATCTGCTGGCTCGCGCCTATGCCGCCCAGGGACAGAAGGCGCTGGCGATCGAGCAACTGCGTGCCGCGCAGGCGTCGCTCGATCCCGAGGTCGCACAGATCGCGAAGGAGGAGTCGGCGCGCCTCGCCGGCGCCTCCGCTTCCGGGCCTTAGTCGCGAGCGATTAAGTCGATCTCGACGCGGGCGCCGCGGGGCAGACCCGCAACCGCAACGGTGGACCGCGCCGGTTTCGTCAATCCGAAAAAGCGTTCGTACACGCCGTTCACCGCCGGAAAATCGCGCATATCCACCAAGAAGATCGTCGTCTTCACCACGTTGGCGTATTCGTAACCCGCGGCGCACAGGACTGCGCCCAAATTTTCAATGACGCGTTCCGTTTGCTGCGCCGCATCGCCCTCCACCAATTCGCCGGTCTGGGGATCGAGTGCAATTTGGCCGCTGCAATACAGTTCGTGCCCGCACACGACGGCCTGACTGTAGGGACCGATCGGGGCGGGGGCGTGCGGCGTGCGCACGTGCTCCAGCTTCACGCGTTCATTGCGCCAGGGCCGCTTCGGCACTCTCGCGATTCATAGTGCCTTTGAATGCCGGCGGTGCTTCCTCGATGCCGAAGTTGCGCGCCGAGAGCGCGGAGATTCGCTCGAGCTCGTCTTTGGTCAGGGCGGGGCTCTCCGGTGCGGCCGCAAACTCCGCGAGCTGCGCCGCGTCGTAAATATTCGGCAGCACCGTCATCACGCGGGGCTCGGCGAGCAGCCACTGGAGGGCTGCCTGGCCCAAAGTTCGGTCGTCGCGTTCCAAAAAGCGCAGCTGCTCCACTTTTTCCACGCCGTTGATGAGCCACTGGCGTGGGCGGTGCCGCCGGTGATCGTTTGGCGGAAACGTCGTTTGCGCGGTGTAGCGGCCCTCGAGCAGTCCGCTCGAATGCGGCACGCGAATCATGTAGCCCGTCGATGCGCCGGCATCGTAGGCGGCGCGAATCTGTTCGTTTCCCGGATACTGCTCGAGCATGTTCCAAATGATCTGAAGGCTGGGAACGTTGCGGCGCCGCACCGCGTCGACTCCTTCGTAGAGCCACCCGATGGCGGGTCCCAGCGCGACGCCATAGAGTCGAATCTTCCCCTCGTGCTTGAGATTCTCGAGGAGCTCCCACAGCGCGTCGTCTTCGATTTGGCTCATGCGAGCGTTGTGCATCTGATAGATGTCGACGTACTCGGTGCGTAGCCGGCGTAGCGACGCTTCAAGGGCCCGGCGCACGAACGCGGTCGAGAAGTTCTGCGGCAGCTCGGACTGACCGCGTGCGCGCTCGCCGGCATTGGAGAAATCGTATCCGAATTTCGTCGCATAGACGACGCTCGAGCGCCGATCCGAAAATGCCGCCGCCAGTTGGTCCTCGCTGCGTCCGCTGCCGTAGGTATCGGCGGCGTCGTAGAGGGTGATGCCGAGATCGTACGCTCGATGAAGCAGCGCGACCGCTTCCTCTTCCGTGTTCTCGCCCCACCAGCCGGTCGACGTGGTCCATAGTCCGAAGCCGACCTCGCTAACGGTTACGTCGCTGTTCGGATAGCTGCGAAACTTCATACCGGGGCCTTCTCCACCCAAAGCGCCAACACTCTACCGCGATGAAGAGCACTGCCGTGCCGGGCGTTGATTTCGCGCGTGTCGGGGGATGGATCGAGCGCTACTTCGAGCGGCCCGACGCCTATCGAGTGGCCCCCGCGGTCGAGCCGGGGGACGTCGTGCGCGCCTTACCTGCGTCCGCGCCGGAAAATGCCGAGACGTTCGACGAAATCATGTCGGACTTCGAGCGCATCATCGTTGCCGGTTCGACGCTCTGGAATCACCCTCGCTTCTTCGCGTACTTCGCGACCAGCGCCGCGCCGGCCGCCGTCGCGGCGGAAGCGTTGGCGGCCACGCTCGATGTCAAGGCAATGCTTTGGCGCACGTCGCCCGCGGCCACGGAATTAGAAGAAGTCGTGATGCGATGGCTCGGCGGCCTCTTGGGTCTGCCGAGGGATTGGACCGGCATCATCTACGACACGGCGTCGATCGCGGGATTTACCGCGCTGGCGGCGGCTCGCGAATCGATGGGCTTCGAAATCCGCGAGGCCGGCATGGCAGGACGCGATCTACCGGCGTTGCGCGTGTACGTGACCGATGAAACGCACTCGCACGTCGAAAAGGCCGCGATCGCGCTCGGCATCGGGCAGCGCAACGTCGTGCGGATTCCATGCGACGGGGCGTTTCGCATGAACGCACGCGGCTTGCGCGATGCCGTCGAGCGCGACGGCGGCGCCGGCCTCCGCCCGATGGCGATCGTGGCGACGGTCGGAACGACGTCGACGACGTCGATAGATCCCCTGCGCGAAATTGCGGAGATCGCGCGAGCGTACGACATTTGGTTGCACGTCGACGCCGCGTATGCGGGCGTGGCGGCGATCCTGCCTGAATGCCGGCACATGTTCGACGGAATCGAGGCTGCCGACTCGCTCGTGGTCAATCCGCACAAGTGGATGTTCGTCCCGATGGACTGTTCGGCGCTCTTCGTCAAAGACGCATCGTTGCTTCGCCGGACGTTCGGTCTCGTGCCCGAATATTTGACCACACCGCAAGACGATGCCGTCAACTATATGGATTACGGGTTGCAGTTGGGCCGGCGCTTTCGTTCGCTCAAACTGTGGTTCGTTCTTCGGCACCTCGGCGCCGAAGGAATACGCGCGCAGCTGCGGCGACACATCGCGCTGGCGCGCGAGTTTGCCTCCTGGGTCCAGGCGACGCCGGACTGGGAGGTCTTGGCGCCGCACCCGTTCTCGGTGGTCTGCTTCCGTTACGCGCCCTCCGGCCTGGATGACGCGGAGCTCGAGCGGTTGAATTCCGGGATCATGGACGCTGTAAACGCAACGGGCGAAGTCTTTATTTCCCATACGAAGGTTGCCGGCAAGTACGCGATTCGCCTGGCAATCGGCAACATTCGCACCGAACGCAGCGACGTCGAAGCGGCCTGGCATCTCTTGCGTAGAGCTGCGGTGGAAGCGCGCCCATCGTGAGCCGCGAGCTTCGCATCCATTCCATTCCGTCCCGCGCGGAGCAAATACGCACCGTCGTCGAGATCGTCGCTATTTTGGCGGCGGGCCTGTGGGCGCTCTACACGTTCGTCTACGAGCAACGCATCAAGCCGCTCGCCGAGGCACCGTCCTTTTCGATCGCGATCCGCGTCGAGCAGAACCCAGCGAGCGGCGGCGTGGTTTTTCTGACGATTCGCAAGCGAATCGAAAACACCGGCAACGTTCCGATCGACGTAGCGGCCGAAGCGCTCAGCGTTTACGGGGAGACGATCGCGAAACGCAGCGCCCGAAAGACGCGACGCGAAAGCGGCACCCGTGCCGAGGTAACGTCCGACGTCCCGCGCGTGCCGCGCGCGCTGCTCTTTTCGATTGCGAAGCTACGCAACGGAGCCGTCGGCGGCAATCCAAACACAGCGTTCTATGTGCCGCCGCACAGCGCCAACGAGGTGGCGTATTCGGTTGCCGTCCCTGCCAGACTCTATCCGGTCGTGCTGGTAACTCGCAAGGACTATATCGCCAAGGCTCCCATCATGCCAAAGCTTGCGGTACGGATCGTGCGAACGGCGCGTGGCGCGTACGACTTGCAATCGAAGGACTTGAACGGCGAGTATGACGACGAAGACGAATACCCGGTGCGGCCACAGTAAAGCTGAAGCGCGAGAGGATGAGAGCCGCCCCTGCGGTGTAAGGTCCCGCATGAAGTCGTGGGTTACTCCCTTGGCGATTGCGTTCGCCGTTTTTGCGTTCTCGAGCACCCCGCGGATCGCACGCGCCGACGACGCCTCTGTGACGCGCGCAACGCTGCGCAATGGCTTGCGGGTGATTGCCGTGCGCGATCCGCTCGCTCCGGTCGCGGTGGCGATGCTGAACTACCGCGTCGGCGCCAACGAGCAGCAGTTCGCGGGTCAAGCGCACGCGCTCGAGCACATGATGTTCCGCGGAAGCGGCACGCTGTCGCAGTCGCAGCTCGCCGATATGGCCGAGCTATTGGGCGGCTATTGGGACGCCGACACGCAGTCCGAGATCACCCAATACTTCTTCATGGCGCCATCGCAGTATCTCGACCTCGTGCTGCGAATGGAGGCGTCGCGCGCTCGCGGCCTCACGCTTTCGCAGGCCGATTGGGAGATCGAGCGGGGTGCCATAAAGAATGAGGTGACCGCGGACTATAGCGATCCGCTCACCCATCTCTTCCTGCAGGTCGACCTGGCGATGTTCGCGGGCACGCCGTACGGAAACGACGGCCTCGGCACGCTGCATTCCTTCGACACGCAAATCAACTCACCGCAGCTGCGCGCGCTGTACGATGCGTGGTATCATCCGAACAACGCGATTTACGTGATCGTCGGCGACATCGACCCGGCCCCGACCATCAAGCTCGTCGACAAGTACTTCGGCTCGATTCCCGCGGCGAAGCTGCCGCCCCGGCGTCCCGTGGGACTGGAGCCGCTGCAGCCGCAGACGATTCGCGTGGAGAGCGACAAGCCCTATACGGTCGTAGCGCTCGCGTATCGTTTTCCGGGCTATCGCAGCAAGGACTATGCGGCCGGTCAAATTCTGGAGAGCGCGCTCTCGAACCAGCGCTCCGATTTGTATGGCTTGGTGGCGTCCGGCAAGGCGCTTCAGGCAAACTTCCAGGACTTCGACACCCATCCGCTCGCAGGCTCCGCCGCGGCGAGCCTCGTCGTTCCCGTGTCGACGACGCCGGCGCAGGCGCTCGCGATGTTGCGCTCGGTGATCGCCCAATACCGCAAGAACGGCGTGCTGCCCGCCTTGATCGAGGCCGAGAAACGCCGCGCGATCGCGGACGCGGAGTTCAAGGCAAACTCGATTGCGGACCTCGGATTCCAGTGGAGTCAAGCCGTGGCGGTCGAGGGACTCTCATCGCCCGACGACATTCTGAGGAACATTCGGCGCGTCTCCACGGGTGACGTCGATCGCGTGCTGCGGACCTACGTGGCGAGCCAGCACGAGATCGTGGGCATCGCCGCACCGAAGAACGCGGCCGCTACGTCGACGCCCGCAGCGCCTCAGGTGTCCAACGAAAACAAGCCGACGCTGCTTCATCACGATCCGCTGCCGGCCTGGGCGCAAGCGGCATTTGCGAACGTTCAAGTGCCGTCGTCGACCGTCAATCCGGTGGCTACGACGCTGTCCAACGGGATTCGATTGATCGTCGTGCCCCAACGAGTATCGCGCACCGTTGTCGTCCGCGGCTCGATCGCCAGCAACGAAGCGATGCAAGCGCCTGCGGGTAAGGACGGCATCGCCGATCTTACGGCGGGTCTATTGCCGTTCGGAACGACGACGCGCAGCCGCTTGGCGATGCGCGAGGCCCTGGACGCGATCTCCGCCGAGGTCAGCGCCGGAACTGAGTTTTCCCTCACGGCGCTTTCGAAGAATTTCGACCGGGGAGTGCAGCTGCTGGCGGATGAGGAGCTTCATCCCGCCTTCCCCGCTCCGGCGTTCGATGCGCTGAAGGCCGAAGAGCTGGGCTCCGTGCAAGGCGAAATTGCCTCGCCCGAACATAGCGCCGACGTCGCGCTGAACAAGGCGCTCTTTCCGCCCGGCGATCCGGCCCAGCGTTTTGCGACGCCGCAGAGCGTCGGGTCGCTGACCGTCGCGGACGTCAGAGGCTATTACGCGTCCGTCTATCGTCCGGACATGACGACCATCGTCGTCGTGGGCGACGTCGAGCCGCAATCGGCGGCCGCTGTGATCGGCAGATATTTCGGCGGATGGAGCGCCGGCGGGCCCAAACCAGCCGTCGATCTGCCGCCCGTCGCGAACAACGCAGCCGCGAGCATCGAGGTTCCCGACACCGCTCGCATACAAGCGCAGGTTCAACTGGCCCAGGTGCTCTCCGTTACGCGGACTGACCCTGACTATGCGGCGCTGGCCGTCGCGAACGAATCGTTCGGGTCGGGCGGCGCATCGATTCTCTTTCACGACGTCCGCGACGTTCACGGCTTGGTCTACGACGTTCACACGGAGGCCGACTTCCTGAAGCGCCGCTCCACCTTTTCCGTGCACTTTGAGTGCGATCCGAGCAAGATCGAGCAGGCACAGTCGCTGATCATGGCCGATCTCAAGGCGCTCGCGACGACCGGACTTCAGTCCGACGAATTGGCGCGCGGAAGGGTGGCTCTCATCTCGCAGGTTCCGATGCGCGTGGCGAGTTTCAACGGCATCGCGCAGCAGTTGATCCACTATGCGGAGTCGGGGTTGCCGCTCGATCAAGCTACGATCGACGCGCGGCGCGAGATAGCGGTAACCAACGAGCAGGTCGTCGCGGCCGTCAATAAATGGCTGCGGCCGAACGACTTCGTGCGCGTGATTTTAGGCCCGGCTCGCTAGCGGCGCCTAATATAATCGCAAGTACTGTTCCCGCTCCCACGGATGGACGGCGCGACGGTAACGATCGTACTCTTCGAGTTTAGCATCGCGAAACGCGTGGTACAGGTGGTCGCCGAGGGAGGCCCGCACGACGAGATCCCGGTCGAGCTCCGCGATCGCTTGCCGCAGCGACGTGGGCAGCATGCCGATGCCGCGCTCCCGCCGCTCGGCTTCCGTTAAATCGTAGGTAGAGCCCGAGAGCGGCGGGCCGGGCAGCATGCGGTTCGTGACGCCGTCGGACGCGGCGCCGATCAGAACCGCGAGCGCTAGGTACGGATTGCAGGCGGGATCGGGGCTGCGCATTTCGATGCGGGGCCGCAGCGAGGGCGGCACCCGCACCAGCGCATTTGGGCTGCGCTCCGACCAAACCGTATAGATCGGCGCGTCCCATGCCGCGACGACACGCTTGTACGAGTTGACCGTAGGATTGCAAACGGCGGCGAGTGCGGACGCATGCGCGATGAGTCCGCCCACGACGTACAACGCGGTTTCGCGCTCGGTTTCCTCTCCGAGGAGAAAGTCGGCGTGCAAGCCGCTGCCGGCGCGTTCCGCGAGCGGCTTCGGCATGAACGTTGCTTCGAGTCCAAAATCGGCTGCAACGTGCTTGGCGATCGTTCGAAGCGTGAGCGCGTGATCGGCCGCGGCGAGCGGAGCATCGTGCGCGACGTCAATCTCGTGCTGTCCCGCGCCATGCTCGTGATGCGCCGCCACGATCGGCACTCCCATTTCGCGTAAGGCGGCGACGACGGCGTTGCGCGCGTCCTCGCCCCGATCGTCCGCGGAGAAATCGAAATACGAGCCGACGTCTGAGGTCGCCGTGGTTGGCGCTTCCGCCTCGGTACGCTCGAAGAGATAGAACTCGACTTCAAAACCGACCCGCAGATCTCGCAGCGCCGGTGCGCTTTCGATTGCCCGGCGCAGCGTGGTTCGCGGGCACCCCTCGAAGGGGGAGCCGTCCGGCATCGCGATGTCGCAGATCAATCGCGCTTCGCTTCCATTGGGCGCGGCCTTCCAGGGATAGATTGCAAACGTAGCGGGATCAGGCAGCAGCACCATGTCCAATTCTTCGCCGCGTACGAATCCGTCGATCGATCCTCCGTCGAACGTAACTCGCCCGTCCAGCGCCGCATCCAGCCGGTCGACCGGAATCGAGACGTTCTTACTCACGCCGAAGATGTCGGCGAAGACCAAGCGCACGAAACAAACATTGCCGTCGTGAGCCGCTTTGCGCACGTCGCGTTTCCCCGGCGGCCGCGCCTCAGGACGCGTTGTGGAGCTCATCTACGGCCACAGCCAAGCGAAGAGTGAGTTGATCGTGCGGGCTTTCCAACGAGCGCCCGCAGATTTCTGCGATTTGCCGCAAGCGATAGAAGACCGTGTGACGATGAACGAAGAGGGCCTCCGATGCGGTTTTGACGTTTTGGCCCGACGCGAAGTAGAGCTTCAGGGTTCGCTCCAGTTCCGTCTGGTGCTTGCGGTCGTACGTTCGGAGCGGCGCCAAGACTTGCGCGGCAAACTCTCGGAGGCGCTCGATGTCCGCGCCTTCGTAGACGACCGAGTAGGCGCCCAGCTCGTCGTACGCGACGACTCGCCCGCTGCCGTAGACGCGCTTGCCGACGGCCAGGGCGGCCCGTGCGGTCTGCGCGCCGCGCTGCAACCGTTCGGGCGGAACGGCGACGCCCACTCCTCCGGAGACCCGCAGTTCCGGTTTGCGTTTGCGTGCGTTCTTCCCGAGGAGCACCGCAGCGGTTCCCGCATTGCTGACGTCGACACTTCTCGGCGCCGGAACGAACACGAAGAGCGCCGTAGCGTTTTCCGTGAAGCCCAACTCTCCGGCCGAAGCAAAGGTCTCCGCGACCAACGCGCGCAGATCGTTACGGTCCCGCGGGAACTCGCGCTCATGCTCGGATTCCAGCGCGACCGTGACGTAGAGGGGCGCGAGAGCGATGTTGCGTCCGGCGGCCGCCTCGCGGATCGACGCCGCATCGTGGAATGCATCGTGTAGAAGGCTCTCCCAGAAAGCGTCGCGTTCGCCGTGGCGACGCAGCGCGCGGCTGAGTTCAATGCCCACCGCAGCAGCCGTGAGTCGCAGCAGCAACTCGCCGCGAGCATCATCGCTGTCATAGAGCGATAGCCAGCCGACGTGGGCAGCGCCGGCCATCACGCGTTGCGCCTTTCCAGCGGCGGCGCGCTCGAGAATCGCTCGCGCACCGCCCGGCCCACAAGCGCTGCCGGCCGAAACGATTGCACGCCAGTGCGCGTCCTCCAAGAGGACGCTGCCGCCGCAAGCGGCGGCCAAGTGCGCCGCGAGTGCCTTCGGTCCTCCGCCCGAGGCGGCGATTGTCGCGAGCGCTTCGGTGTACTCGACGATCGCGTCGGGCGTCACGTTGCGGCGTGATGCGAATGATGGCGCGCGCGGAGGTGGGGGAGTTTCTTGGCGATCTCCTCGGGCATGATCGCATCGATCGCATCGTCGACCGTCACGATCCCAAGCATCGTGCCGTGCTCGTCGACCACCGGCACCGCCAGGAGGTCGTACTTCGCGATCGTCGACGCGACGTCAACTGCCGGCGTGAGCGGCGCCACCGTTACGAGGTCCCGTTCCATGATACGATCGATGAAGGCCGTTGGGAGCGCGAGCAGCAGCGATCGCAGAGAGAGCGCGCCCAGCAAATGATCGTCTCCGTCGACCACGTACAGGTAGTAGATAAACTCCGACACGGGAGCGATCTCGCGAATCTTGCGAATCGTCGCTTCCGTCGTGCGGTGCGGATAGATCCATACGTAGTCCGTGGTCATCAGGCCGCCCGCGGTATCTTCGGGATACTTCACGAGCTCGCGCAGCTCGCCGGCGGTGTAGGCGTTCATCTCCGCGAGCAGTTCCGACTGCCGTTCTTCCGGAAGCTCGGCGAGGAGGTCGGCCGCGTCGTCGGCGTCCATCTCCTCGATGATGTCGGCAGCTCTTTCGGTGCCGATATCCTCGATCAGCGTCTTGCGCGTCTCCGCGTCGAGATGTTCGAAGGCATCGGCGGCCGTCTCGTCGTCCAGTTGACCGACGACGGCAGCAGCCTCGCGCGCAGAAAGCTCGCCGATGATCTCCGCAAGCTCCGAAGGATGGAGGCGCGCGAGACGGTGCTGTTTCACGGCAAGGCGCACGTGCGACGGATTGACCTCGCGAATGGGCGCGACGGAGTTCCACGCGATCATCGAACGCGGAACGGTCCCGAGGCGCGACAGCCAGCGACGCCCGAAGGAGCGCAAACCGAGCCGCCGCAGCAAGCCGGCGATACCGACGTCGGCCGCCACGACGCGGAGTTTGCCGCCGGTGTTTGCGACTTCGATGTCGTTGATTCGCACGACCTTACGGCCGTCCACGTCGACGATTTGCTTGTCGAGCAGATCCGCGACCAGATAGAGCTCCTCGCTCTCCGGCGGCGCAGGCTCCTTCGGAGCGATCGTCAACGCGACGTTTCCGTGGTCGTCAACGTCGGCCAGTGTGTCGATCGGAGCAAAACGCAAGCCCTGCGGCGTCTTGATCACGAGGCCATCAACGGGCGGGAACGCATCGTCGGGTGTGCCGACCAGGAAGTCGGCCACCTTTCCGATTGGGTGATTCTGGATCGTGGCGGCACGTCCGACAAGATCCGAGATAAAACCCTGCGTGAAGGCCATGCGTTGGCCTTAGGCGCGCTTGGGCGGAAAACCCCCGCTAGAAGCTAGGCCGCAAGCGGAGCGCGGCGCATCCATGCGCCGTCGCGAAGTTTCCACTGCGTAACGGCAGCGCGCACCGCCCACGCGGCGATCCAGCCCAGTCCCACGCTGTAGAGCCCTAGATGGAGGTGCTCGATGCCAAGGTACGTCAGCGGAATTACCAGCGCGCTGCATACGACTCCGAGCACCATCGAAAAACGCGTGTCGCCCGACGCGCGGATCGGCGCCAGGGATAACATGGCCCAGCCTTTCAGCGGCAGCGTAATCATGTGTACGGCGAGCGGCAACGCGGCCAGCGTCGCCACGGCCGCGTTGAGCGTGAAAAGGTAGGCGAGCGGCCACGCCAGGGCCGCGGTCGCAATGCCCGTCAGCGTGGTGAGCGCGAACGAAAGCCGCGTGGCGCGATGGAAGAACCACCGTGCGCCTGCGACGTCGCCCGCGCCGAGGCGCTGTCCGATGATGATCTGCGTCGCGTTTTGTAGTGGGCTCGGCACGACGAACGTCAAGTCGGACACGACGTTGAGCGCGCGAAACGCGGCGACGGCCATCGCGCCGAGTGGCGCCAGCATCGCGACGATGAAGATATCGGGAGCCATCACGCCGAGGAGAAAGACCGCTTCGGGCGATCCGAATCGGACGCAGCGCCACGCCAAGCTCCACGAGACGCTAAGGTCGGAAAAAATGCGGTATTGCTGTCGTCGCGCGACGTAGACGATCGCGTAGATCGCCGCGATCGTTTCGGAGAGCAGCGACGAGACGCCGGCGCCGGCGATTCCAAAGGGATGATGGGTTCCCCATCCGAGCGCGAGGACGGCCAATAACGGCAGATGTACCGCGTTGACCACGAGCAGCACCCAAACGCCCAGTTGTCGATTTCCCGCCGCGGCCAGGCCCGTGATGAGCGTGCTCGACACGACGACGGGAACGATCGACGCGCAACGCAACGTCAAATACAGCGCGCTGGCGTGCGCACTGGGGAGGGCGCCCACGAGGGCCCGAACGACCGCATCGGCGGCAATGAGACTCACGCCGAAGGAGACCAAACCAACGATCAAAGGTCCTACGAAGCCGGCGCGAACCGTGCGCGCGAAGCCCTCGATGTCGCGGGCGCCGATGCGCTGCGCCGCGACGATCGACGTGCCGCTCATGAAGCCGAGCGCTCCGAAGGATATCGCCAAAAAGATCGTGTTCGCCGCCGTGGCGCCCGCCAACGCGACGGCTCCAAGGCTCCCGATCGCGATCGTGTCCACGACGCCCAGCAGTTGGTCGCCCAGAATCTGCACGGCAACGGGAATCGAGAGGCGCCGGAACGCGGCGCCTACTGCGGTGTGGTCGACGATCATGGAGCGGGCGGCCATACCCGCTAAGACTAGCGAAGCTGGTCGAGCGTTTCGAAGAAGGCGTCGATCTCTGCGTCGGTGGTGTAGAAGTGCGGCCCGATCCGGATGCCGCAGCCCGGCCGGTAATCGACGAACACGCGTCGCGCCACGAGCCCCCGGCAAATTCGCCCCGCATCGTCGAAGTCTATCCCGATCCAGCCGGTACGCTTATCCGCCTCTAGTGGTGAGCGGATGGACAGTTTGCGCTCGCGCGCAAGCGCGATAATCCGCTCGGTCAAGCGCACGTTCTTTTCCCGGATCGCGGGAACGCCGAGACCTGCAATGAACTGATGGCCGGGCTGCGCCACCACGTACCCCGGAATCGTCGGCGTCCCGTTGCCGAAGCGGTACATGGAATCGGCGTAGGCGATCGGCGCGGGTTCGAACGCGAAGGGTGATGCGTGCGCCATCCAACCGGTCACGGCGGGACGGAAACGTCGGAGCAGGGACGGTTTCACGAAGAGCCACGCGCAGCCGGGACCTCCGCATAGCCACTTATGCGATCCCCCGGTCGCGAGATCGAGGCCCAGCGCCGTCACGTCGTACGGATACGTTCCCGTCGTTTGATACGCGTCGACGCAGAGCAGCGCACCAACCTCGTTGCACCGCCGTTGAATCGCTCCGACGTCCGCCACTGCCCCGGAAACGTAGTACGCGTGCGAAACGACCGCGATCGCGGTGCGCTCCGTGATTGCCGCGACCAGCCGTTCCGTCGGAATCGTGCGTCCGTCGGGGGATTCCACCACGCGCGTTACCGCGCCGTACCGTTCCCACTCCCGCCATACGTAGGTCAACGAAGGGAACTGCAAAGCCTCGTAGACCACCTCGTTGCGCAAGCCGTTCCACGGCAGACACGTCGCTATTGCGGCCTGGAGAACCGACACATTTGGCCCGAGGAATACGGAGCCTGGCGAAGCGCCGATGATCTGGCCGATCCCGTCCGCGATCTCCGCGATTCGCGGAAGCCATCGCTCCCAGGCCTCGGGACCGTCACCCGCCCACTCGTCCCAATACTGCTCGAGCGCGCCGCGCGCTTGCAGCGGCGCGGCGCCCATCGAATGGCTAACCAAATAGGTTGACGTACTCAACACGGGAAAATTCGCCCGCGTCTCCAGCATGCGATCGCTCGAGGCGATCTTCGTCATGCGTAGGTGCCGGCGCCCAAGTAGGTTCGCACGGCCCAGAGCTCGGGAAAGAAGCGCTGCGAGAGCGTTCCTTCCAGATATTTGGCGCCGGCAGAGCCTCCCGTGCCCGGCCTCGCGCCGATCATCCGCTCCACCATTCGGATATGGCGCCCACGCCAGAGCAGAAACCGCTCGTCGAACTCAATGAGGTCCTCGAGAAGCAAATATAAATCGTAATTGGCATCGGCGTTGGTGTAGATCCGCCGATAACTCGCGATCAGCTCGTCGGACGAGCCGGTCGCGAAACCGCGTCGCCGCAACAGCTCCTTGACGCGATCGTACAACGACGGCGAGGCACGCCGCCGTTCCAACCGCGCGCGCTGTTCCTCCGTGAGTTCGATCCACTGCAAAACGTCGGTGCGCGCGATGCCGCACGCAAACTCCAGTTCGCGAAACTGCACCGACTGAAAGCCGCTGGCGGGGTTGAGGTTATCCCGGAACTGGTTGAACTCTTGTGGA
>JAFAQW010000061.1 GCA_019245995.1 Vulcanimicrobiota bacterium
AGCGCACCGCTTCGGCGAACGTCGGCGCCCCCAGCGGCACGATCATGCATTCTTGAAATTGCAGCGCGCCGAAGGCGTGCTTGCCGCCGTTGACCACGTTCATCATCGGCACGGGCAACGTCGCCGCCGACGGCCCGCCGAGGTAACGGTACAGCGGCAGGCTCACACTCGCCGCGGCGGCGCGCGCGACGGCCAGCGACACGCCGAGTATGGCGTTCGCGCCCACGTTGGCCTTGTTCGGCGTGCCGTCGAGCTCGATCAACCTTTGGTCGATTTCACGCTGCCCCGTCGCGTCTAGGCCTTCGATGGCGGGTCCCAAAACCTCGTTCACCGCGCGCACCGCGCGTAACACGCCCTTGCCGTTGTAGCGCGCATTGTCGCCGTCGCGCAATTCGATCGCTTCGTTGGCGCCCGTGGAAGCACCGGACGGCACCATGGCCTGCTCCACCGCGCCGGCGTTCGTTGCGACCGTTACGGCGACGGTCGGATTGCCGCGCGAGTCCAAGATCTCTCGCGCGTGAACCGCTTCGATCAACGGCGCTCCTGCACCGCGCAACGACTCGAGCGACACGCTTATTCTCGCATCCAGCGCTCGAGATCGTGGCGACGAGAAACGAAGTCTCTGTCGTCGAAAAACAGCTTTAGTTCGCGCTCGGCGCTCGTCGCGCCGTCGCTGCCGTGGATCAAATTTCGCCCAATCGTTTGGGCGAAATCCGCCCGAATCGATCCCGGCGCCGCCGCGAGCGGATTGGTCGCTCCCATCAGTTGCCGGCAACCTTCGATCGCGCCTTCGCCTTCGGCCGCCACCGCCACAATCGGACCGCTCGTGATGAAGTTCACCAAATCGTCGAAAAACGGCTTGCCGCGATGCTCCGCATAGTGATCGCGCGCCGCGTCGCCCGCAAGCTGCAGCAACTTCATCGCGGCGATAACGTAGCCACGCCGCTCGATCCGCGTAATGATTTCGCCGACCAGGCCGCGGGAAACGGCGTCCGGTTTGCAAAGAATTAGCGTACGTTCAATGGGCATAGAAGCGCGCATTACGCCGCCCTTCGGCGAAGTTCATCCCCAGATGGAGTCTGGGCCATACGCATCGGTGGCACAGGAGCTCCGTGGTTCGCCGTTTGCCGCGATCCGGTATACCGAGGAAACGGAGAGCACGAACGACGACGCAGCCGCTCTCCTTGGGGACGAACGTTACGGCGGGCTCACGATCGTCGCGGAATACCAACGGCGGGGCGCCGGCCGCAAGGGACGACGTTGGGAAGCGCCCGCAGGGACGGCGCTGCTTTGCACGACGATTCTCCCGCAAACCGTCGCAGCGGAGCGACTATGGCTCATACCCTACTGGGCCGCGCTCGCGGTCGGTGGGGCGCTGAAAGCGTTTGGCATTTGCACGGTCTTGCAGTGGCCTAACGACATTCTGCTGGCGGAGCGCAAGGTCGCCGGAATTCTGTGCGTCTCATGCGTCGCAGGCGCCAGCGCATGGGTCGCGTGCGGCGTCGGCATCAACGTGTATCGCTCTGCCGGCGCACCCGAACAAATCGACCCGGCACCCGCCTTCTGCGACGACGCCGTTCCGGTCGAACGGCGTGCATTGTTGCGCGCGTTGCTCGGGTGCTACGAGTCCTCGCTACCGTTGCTGGAACAAGCCGAGCGCGTCGTTTCGCTCTGGAACCAAGCGGCGGAACTGCCGGGCCGGCGTTATCGCGTCGCGCCCGACGGCGCAGCCACGTTCACCGCCACCGCGCTTACCCTCGATCCGGGCGGCGGCCTACGCGTGCAACGCGAGGGGGCGCCGGCCGAGACGGTCGCGCTCGCCGACGCGCGTATCGAACGCTAGCGCGGATCGGCGCGCCGCGTGAGGCGCCGATCGCATTGACCGCAGAAGTGCGGCATCTTGTTGTCGGTCTCGAAGATCGAATTGGAATAATACATTGCGCACCGCGCATTATAGCAGTGCCGCAGGCCGAAAACGTGGCCCAACTCGTGCGCGCATTCTTTGAGCGTACGTTGAAAAATGAGATTTGCATCCGGCGGCTCGCCGTAAAACTCGGGCCGCAAGCGGTGGATCGAGACCACGGCCACGCGCTGCGCCTC
>JAFAQW010000254.1 GCA_019245995.1 Vulcanimicrobiota bacterium
CACGAACGGACGCAACACGTTCGACCGCGATGGAGCGCTCGCCGCAAACGGCCGAGTACACGCCGGCGTGTTACAAGCGCTGCTTGCCGACGACTATTTTGCCGCGTCGCCGCCCAAAACGACGGGCCGCGAACGCTTCGGCGCGCACTTCCTCGCGCGACACGGCGTTGCGCTGCGCGCGATGACGCTGGAAGACGCCGCCGCAACGCTCACCGAGCTCACCGCGGAATCGATTGCGCGCGCATTTCGCACCGCGGAGTTCGCGCCGAACCGCGTCGTCGTCTCGGGCGGCGGCACGCGCAACGCCGCGATGATGGCGCGCCTTGCGAATCTGCTCGCTCCTGCCGTCGTGGAAACCTCCGACGCATACGGCCTCCCGGCGGACGCGAAAGAGGCGATGGCCTTCGCGGTGCTCGGCTACGAAACGCTGCGCGGCCGCGCGGCCAACGTTCCCGCGGCGACGGGCGCGCGGCACGCCGCCGTGCTCGGTGCGATCGCGCCGCACGATCTGTCGTCGCTGCTGGAGCGCGTCGCGCGCGAGTGCTCCGCGCGATGAGCGAACGCGTTCCCGCGACCGAAGGCGTGCACGCCGGGAATCCGCAGCTCGACCTGTTGCCGACGTCCGAGCTGATTGCACTGCTCGTCGGAGATCAGCGCGACGCCGTTGCCGCCGTCGCGGTGCAATCCGCCGCCATCGCGCGCGCCGTGGATGAGATCGCGGCGCGTCTTCGGTGCGGCGGAGCCCTGCACTACGTCGGCGCGGGGACGAGCGGCAGGCTCGCGACGCTCGACGCGGCCGAGATGCCGCCGACGTTCGGTACGGCGCCCGATCTCGTTCGCGCGCACGTCGCCGGCGGCGAAGCGGCGCTCGTTCGCGCGATCGAGGGCGCCGAAGACGACGCGCAAGCCGGTGCGGCGGTGATGCGCGACGCGCAACCGTGCGACGCGGCCGTCGGAATCTCCGCGAGCGGAGGCGCGCCGTACGTGGTCGCCGCGATCGAAGCGGCGAGGGCCCGCAGGGCATACACCGTCGCGCTGAGCAGCGTCTCGTCGTCGCGCCTCGTGCGCGCCGCCGAGCACGCCATCGTCGTGGAAACCGGCGCGGAAGCGCTCACGGGTTCAACGCGCCTGAAAGCAGGCACGGCGCAAAAGATCGCGCTCAACGCAATCTCGACCGCGGTGATGGTTCGCTTAGGAAAAGTCTATGGCAACTCGATGGTCGACGTCGTGGCGAACAACGAAAAGCTGCGCCGCCGCGCGCTGCGTCTCGTCACGGAGCTCGCCGGCGTGGACGAGCGCCGCGCCCGCGGGCTGCTCGAAGCCGCAGGCGGCCGCGTGAAGGCGGCGATCGTCATGGAACGCAAACGCTGCGACGCCGCGGCCGCGAGCGAACTGCTCGAGCGCCGGGGCGGCTCCTTGCGCGCGGCACTGGAATGATTGCCGCGGCGCTGCTCGCCGCCATCGCGTTCGTGCCGATGGACGACCGTCCCGTCACCGCGCAACTGCCCGTGATGCTGGGACGCATCGCCGGTGTCCCGGTGGATCCGCCGCCGCGCGACCTCATCGGCCGTTTCCTGCAACCAGGCCGCTCCGATGCGCTGATCGCGTGGCTCAACCATCAGGCATCAAAGCCGCAGACCAACGCTTTCGTCATCTCGACCGATATGCTGGCCTACGGCGGGCTCATCGCCTCGCGCGTTCCGGACGCAACGTATGCCGACGCCGCCTTTCACTTGCGCGAGCTTACGCATCTGCGCGCGCTGAGCCGCGCGTGGATGGGCGCGTTCGGCACGATCATGCGGCTGGCGCCGACCGGCATTCCGTCCGGCACGGCGTTCTTCGCGCCGTATCCGGCGTGGCAGTACCTGCAAGACTACGCCAACCTGCACGATCCGCCGCTGCCCGGAGAAGCCGCGCGCGCCGCGCATTTGCGCGCCCTGATTGGTGACGCGACCCTGCAGGCCTACATGACGACGCGCGGCCGCAATCTTGCCGTGGACCGCCTGCTGCTGAAGATGTGCGCGCAGCGAATCATCGACCGGCTCATCTTAGGACAAGACGACGCGGGGCCGGTCGGCCTGCACGTTCGCGACGTCGCGCTGTTGCAGCAAGACCTCGTCGGTTACGGAATCGCCGACCGCGCGTCGATCGAGCCGGGCGCCGACGAGCTCGGCTCGGCACTGGTCGCCAACGCGATTCTGCGGGCGGCGCGTTGGACTCCCCACGTCTCCGTCACGTACTCGCTGCCCGCCGGAGCGGCGTTTCAAGATCCGATCGAGTATGCGCCGATCGCCACGGCGATCGACGCGCTGATTCGCGTCTGCGGCGCCGTCCGCGACGACGCACATCCCGACATCGCGCTCTTCGTGCGCGTCCCCAATACCGACGCCGCGCACGACGACACGTTTGCGGCCGCGATGGCCGCCGGCGTCGCGGCGCGACGCTCCGTGGCGCTTGCCGATCTATCGTACCTCACGTCGTACGCGCAACAAGGCGCCTTCGCGCAGCGCATCTTGGCGTCGGGCCTCGCGGCTCAGCTCGACGCGTACTCGTCGTGGAACACGAACGCCAACACGGTCGGCACCGCGCTCGCGGAATCGATCGCGGCAGCGGCCGGCCGAAAGATGGGAACGTACGACGACCTCGCGCACCGCACGTACACGTTCATCATGTTTCTGGACGACTACGCGTTCCACGATTACGTTCGCCCCGACCTCAACGCCACGCTGGACGCGCAAGGCCTGGCCGACCATTCGCTGCTTGCGCCCGACGCCGCCGCAGCGATGACGGAGCGCGATCGCGCGCTACTGTGGCAATACGCGCTGCAACTGGTAGCGCAGCTCGACCCGGGCTTCCACATCGCCGCGCTGCAACTCGGGCTGCCGTGGAGCCGCACGTTCGAAACGTCCATCGACATCGGCCTCGCGCCGAACCTGTAGCACCTACGCGCGCAGCAGCGCGATCGCGGCGTCGACGTCGAACGGCAACGGCGTGGCGCCGGCCTCGATGCACGCGCGATTGCCGGCCCACACCGGGTCTTGTGCATCGTCCGGCGGCACGACGGCAAAGCGCGGTTTTTGGAGCTCGCGCGCGAACCGCATCGTGTGCATCGCGCCTCCCTCGAGCTCCGAGCACACCAAAACGACGGCGCTCGCGTGTTGCGCCTGTAAGCGATCGCGCGCGACGAGCGCACCGCCCGAAACGGGAGTCTCCGGCGGACAGAGCGTCGCGACGGCGCCGCCGGCAACGACGATCGCTTCTTCGAGCGCGGCATGTTCGGGCGGATACGTGGCGCCGAATCCGTAGCCGACGAACGCCACCGTCGGCACGCCCGAGACCAGCGCCCCGCGATGGGCCGCGGCGTCGATGCCCGTCGCGAGCCCCGCAATGATCGGCTCGCCTAACCGCGACGCTAAGTAATAGGCAAAACGCGCGGCCTCGGGCGGCGGCGTCCGGCTGCCGACGATCGCAACCCCGCCCGCCGGCAACACCCCCCTTACATAGAGTCTCTCATCCAATGTCACTGGACATACGATCCATCCAACTTCGTAACATCATTGCAGCCCAACAGCCGCAACGTGCGAAGGAGGTCGGCGCGGAGAATTTCCAGCGCTCGCGTCACTCCAGCGGCGCCGGCAGCGCCCAAGCCGTACGCATACGCGCGTCCGATGAGCACGGCGCGCGCGCCGAGGCAGAGGGCCTTGACCACGTCGCTGCCGCGCCGAATTCCGCCGTCGAGTAAGACCTCCGCGCGCCCGGCGACGGCCTCAACCACCTCGGGCAGCGCTTCGAGCGTTGCCGCGCAATAATCGAGTTGCCGCCCGCCATGGTTGGAAACCACGATGGCATCCGCACCGACATCGAGGGAGCGCCGCGCATCCTCTGCCGTAAGCACGCCCTTGATCACCAGCGGACCGCGCCACGCTTCGCGAATCCAACCCATGTCGTCCCACGAAACGGTCGAGCGTTCCAGCGCGGCGGCGATGTCTTCGTACGCGAGCGGCCCTTCGCCGGGAATCACGACGTTGGGAAACTTCATGAGCCCGCCGTCGCGGAAGAAATCCACGAGCCAGCGCGGACGGGCGAGCAGCTGACCGAGATGCGGCAGCATCCTGCGCAGATCGCCGCTCACCAATGCGCTTCCGCCGTTGCGCGC